>NZ_JBHWBP010000004.1:0-95534 GCF_042735575.1 Streptomyces sp. NPDC059564
GGAGGCGGTGAGGGTGGTGTCGGAAGGCCACCCCCCTCACCTCATATCTAAATTCTACTATGCATGAGGGTCGGGTCAAGCCAACTCAACCCCACGGCCCCCCTCCTACGCGGCCGACTGGTTCAGGTATTCCGCCATCCCCTGCGGGGATTTCCGTCCGCTGACGTCGTCGTACGGCACCGTCCACGTCCAGTCGAGCCTGTTGCCCTCGGCTCGTACGACGCGCTCTCCGATGCCGTTGTGGATGTGCGGGATGGTTACGGACTTGGCGTTGACCCGCAGCACTTCGAAGTACCGGCCTCGGTGCAGGACGAAGTCCCCCTTGGTGAAGTCCTTCTTCGACCACACCTTGAAGCCCTTCGCCTCGGCCTCCTTGATCACGCCCTGCCAGTAGGCGATCTCCTCCGCCAGCTCCGCATGCATGCGGGCCAGCTCCGGGTCATCGGGGTTGCGCGTGAATCCCTTCGCGCTCTTGCCCTGCTGCCACTTCTCCACGGCGCGGAGGTCGGCCTCCAGTTTCGCGATCCGGCGCAGAGTCACCCCGGGGTTCTTCCTGAACTTCTCGTACCCCTCGGCGGCCGCAGCCCTGCTCGACCAGTACGACGCCTTCTCTCCCTCGCGTATCGACTTGCGCATCCCGTTGTCGATGCGGTCGCGGTCCTGCTCGGCGCTCCTCTGGGAGTGGTGCCCGAGCAGGATCGGCTGCCCCATCGGGATGCCATCCGCGATCCGGTGCGCACCGGCATAGGCCGCGTCAGAGCGGGAGGCTGCATTGTCGGCATACCCGGAGAACCGCTCGGAGCGGTCGGCGGCCCGCTCGCTGCGGTCCTCTTCCTGCTCCGCGAAAGTGCGCCGGTCGGACTCGTCGACCGTCAGCGTCACCTCGAAGCCCTTCTCACGGAGGAGCGCGGCGAGCTGCTCCAGGTTCGGCCGGTAGGTGGCCTTGTCTCGCGAGAACGGCAGGTACCAGCATCCCAGCGTCCGCGACCACTTGGCGGGCTGCCGGAGGGTTGCGCCCCATCGGCGCTGCTTGAGGATGTCGGCGGAGCCGTCGCCGCGGGCAGTGCCCTCGATGAGGGTCCCTTCGCGACGGGTGTGGGTGATCTTGATGGTCATGGTCGTGCCCTTCTGTCAGATCTGGATGAGTCGGCCGACGGGGTGCCAGCCGGCGTAGAGGATGTGGATGACGGGGTCGTCGGCGGCGAGCTCGCAGAGCGTTCCCCAGCGGTGGGCCTGGACCTCGGTCACGAGGAAGGACACGGTGTCCCCGTCCTGGTCGCGGACGTTCTCGCCGTCCTCCTGGCGCAGCCACACGCGGGATCCGGCGTTCATGCCGGCCACCCGGAGGTCATGTGGACCGCGAGGGTCAGCGTGGCGACGAGAGACGTCTCCAGGTCCTCCCGGTCGAAGGCCAGGGACTGGGCGACTAGGAAGTGCGGGCTGATGAGGTGCGCGAAGTCGCCCCGCTGGGTCATGCCGCCCCGAGCGGCGGAGTCCGCGGCTTCCGCCAGGAATGCGGCGTAGCGGAGGGCATCGCCATCGGCCTCGCCGAGGAACGTGCCGCGCGCCTCCCACGCGGCCTGGAGGAGCAGAGTCCGGCGCGTCTCCGGCCCGGTCTGCTCCCACAGCTCCAGCAGTCCGCCGTCCTTGGCGAGTTCGAGAGGGGTGCGGCGCTCGGACGGTACGCGCAGGAGCTTGGCTGCCGTGATCAGGGCGGTGTGGGTCATGTACAGGTCGAGCACATCTGACTCCATTCGGGGTAGTAGGAGGCGGCGGCCTGTGCGGCCGGAGGTCATGGGCTGCTCGATTTCGGGGGTGGCGGGTGTGGTGTTGGTGAGCTGCTCATCGATGGCTTGGCGTAGGCGACGGCGCTCGCGCTTCTTCAGCGCCCGGCGCCCCTGCCTGGTACTGCGGGAGTTGTAGAACTCCTCGTGTGCGTAGAGGCCGTGGAGGCCAAGGGAGGCGATACTGCGCGGTGTGACGATCACTGGTGGGCGCTGCCGTGAGCGCGGGCCTGGTGTACAAGGCGGGCCGCGATCATCAGGTTGTCGGCTTCGCGGCGGCGGCCGAGCTGGAGGAGCGCGCCGACCTCGAACATCGTCAGCCAACTGCAGGCCGGTATCGCGGCGGCGAACTCGGCGTAGTCCTGGCTGTGCTTGTGGCCCGGCCGGCGCGACCATGCGCGGCGGGCGACCGTGTGTGCCAGGGCGGCGGCGTTCTGGGTCTGCGCGTTGCTCAGGTTCAGGGTTGCGATGATCTCCGCCGTTCCGAGGAGCGGCAGGTGCTTGAAAGACATGTGGTTCTTCCGAGTCCAAGAGGTGTGGGCGGACGCCCGAGCGGGCGCGCCGGGTGGCTCAGTCGTTGGCCCAGCCGAAGAACAGCCAGCCGTTCTCGGCTTGGGATGTAGTGATCGGAAGGGCGCCCGCCGGTCCCCATTTGTCGTCGATCCGGGGGTCGTAGGCGGAGATCAGCTCATTCGCCCGGCGGATGGCGGCGGCCTCGGATCGGCGAGGTTCGTCGATGACGGCGTATTCGCCCTTCTCGGCGATGCTGCCGGTGCCTTCTCGGTGTCCGTGCTCGTGCAGGGCTTGGCTGCGGATCTCCTCGAAGGCTTTGCCGACGTTGTCTCCGGTGGCAACTTCGAAGAAGGTGGTGGCGCCCATCAGGTCCTCCAGGTGGTGTTTCGGGTGGCGGCATGGCGCGGGCCGCCCCGGTGGCGGGGCGGACCAGGACGGCTTGCGCTCAGTGGATGCGGACTCGGCGGCGGTTGGTGCGCATCGGGCTCGCCGGTCGGAATAGGGCGGGCGCGGGAGCGCGGCGAACCTCGGCCAGCAGCCTGTCGACCGGATCAAGGACGGGGGTGGGGGCCGCCGTGACGTTCGCGACCGCCTCGTCGAGCGCGTCGCCGCGGACGCCGGGGAACTGCTGGCTCCAGCGGTCCATCGCCGCACCGTCGGCCTCGTCCAGGCCAGCGGCCACGGCGAACTCCGCCCACTGGACGGACATGTCGACCGCAGCCCAGGTGAGTGCCACCTCCGCCTGCTGCTCGGTGATGGCGTAATTCCGGGCGACGTGCAGGACGGTGATCGGGGCGGGGATCGGGATGTTGTTCACGGGCTTCCTTCCGGCTGCTGTTCGGATGGGGCTTCCCCCTTCCTTATATCGAGATTCTACTATGAATAGAGGGGGTGTCAATGTAAACCCGCAGGTCACAGGCTCGGTGGGTCGTATCTAGGCCGCGGCCGCCGTGGCCTTGCGGGAGCTGAGCGCGCCGCGCTTGCGGATTGTGGCAGCCCCGGCGGCGCGGGACTCTGCGCGCTGCGCCGTGACGCGGCACTGCCCGCACAGCGGTTCGCCGTTGCGTCGGTGCCCCTTCACGCCGCTGCTCTCCCCGCATACGCCGGCCCGCGAGGGCAGCCCCTTCGGGAGGGCCGGCGCCGCTGCCGCCGAGGCGACCACCCTTCCGTTGATCCACACCCGCGCGGAGCACACGCCGTCGAACTGAGAACCCTGCGGGCGGACGCGGTCGTAGCACTCGGCGAGCACCGGGCAGCCCAGGCAGGTCCGCACCAGGGGCTCGCTGAGCTCGCGGAGCTCCTTGGCCGACTTGCGGGCAAGGGGCGGGTTGAAGACGAAGTCCTCGACGCCGACGCACGGCGCCAGTTCCATCCAGGTCGTCGTGGCGGTCGAATTGATCACGGCTGGTGCCTCCTCGGCGGGCGGGTCAGAACAGGGCGGGCTGGGGGTGGGGTGTGGGCAAGATGGCCTCCTTGGCCGCCGACACCCGCAGGGCCAGGCCGGCGGCTGTTTGTGCCCATAGCCGGTAGGCGTGGGTGAGCCACATCTCCGGATCGCGGAAGGGGGCGGGGCTGCGGTGGTAGGCCCGCTCGTGCGCCGCCTCGGCGTCCACGGCCTGGCGAAGCGCCCCGTACCGCACGGGCGTCAGGCGCTGGTCGATCAGGTCCGAGGCGTCCACCCAGGCCGCAAGCCCGGACCTGGTCCCGGTGGCCGCCTCGACCTCGTAGGTGAAACCGCGCAGCGCCGGGGCCCATGTGCACAGGGCGCCCACCCCTGGCTCGCCGGGCAGGCGGCGCATCTGGAGCCGCCGCTCGGGGTCCAGAAGTGCCTGTTCGTCCCACCGGGCGCGCTGGTAGTTGTATGGCCGGTCCACGAACTCGGCGAGCTGCGCCGGAGTGAAGAAGTCCCGGACCGTCATCCGTATGCCGTCGCCAGTGAACGCCGTGCCGACTGCCCGGGCGGCAGGATGCTTCATGAACTACTCCGTAGATACGTAGCGGCCTATTTTTAGGCCGCTACGGGCGGTCGAAGGGTCAGCTGTGCTGGAGCATGCGGAAGTCGGTGAACTCCTGTCCCTGGACTTGCTCCAGGACGGCGGTCAGCGCGAAGCTGACCTGTCACGCAAGTGACCGCGTCAGGATACAGAAAGATCGTGGCCTATTTTTTTCTCTGGGGCCTCGCCTCGACGGCAGCCGTCCTTGACGGCCCGCGTTCGCACACGCATCTCCGCGATCGCATCCCTGGCCACCGACGACAACGGCGCCCCATCGGACCGGACTTCGCTCAGCACCCTCTCGTCCCGGGCACGCTCCCGTGCCCGAGCTGCCTCCTTCCTCGCCTGCTCCTCCTCCGCCCTCTGCTGGCGAGGACTCGTCCCGCAGCCACGGCAAGAGCGTCCACCACCATCGGGGTGGGCGAAGCACCGCCCCGACTCCGGCGCAGCCGGGGTCTCCTCTGCTGCGGCAGCGGTCTCCCCAGTAGCGCCAGCTGCGGGGGTTGGGGGGTTCTTCTCTGAGTACTTGCTCTGGTTACTACCTATAAGCCCCGGAGAACCAACGGCCGGAGACCCAAGGTCCGGAGATCCAGCCCCCGGAGAACCGAACCCCGAAAACCCGGTTTCGGAGTCCGTCTCACCGCCAGAGTTCGTTCCGGCCGGATTCCCACCCCCGGCCTTCGCCCGCCGGGCCACCCGCCGCTCCTCCGACTCCCGGAACTCGGCCGCCGCCCAGTCCTGCGCCTGGTCGTACACCTCCGTGATCTTGAAGAACGTCCCGTCCTCCCGCCGCTCAGTCACCACCCGGTAGTACCCAGCGTCCCGCAGCTCCCGCAGCGCCGTCCTCACCGCCTCGACGCCCTCCTTGCCCGCCTTGGAGATCCGGTCAGCCGCGACCTTCCACGTGTCGGGCTTGGCCAGCAGGTACGCCAGAATGCCCCGCGCCCGGAAACTCAACCGCGCATCCTCGAGCGTGGCCGTCGGCAGCACGGTGTACCCGGTGCTGAGGTGGCGGCGAAGAATGGTCACGGGAAGCCTCCAAGGGCGTATGAGCGGTGAAACTAGGCGCGTTGGGGTTTTGCTTGGCCGCGCGGTACGTGCGGGGCTGCCAGCGGTGCCATCAGGCGGCCGGATGGGCCTTCGAGACCTTGATCGAACGGGGCGACTTCTTCCCCGGCGCCTTGCGCATCGGCACAGTCATGCCGGCGCGGCGCATGATGCGGATCATCGCCTCCTGGTCAGGAACCATCGGGACGGCGAGGTCGGCGTCTTCGAACGCGCCGACCATGGCCTCGACGTCGGCCTCTTCCTTGTCCTTGCCGCCCTCCCACCCGAGATGGTTGGGGCCGTAGTTGCCCTCCGGCGAGGCATCGACCATGGCGCGGACCAGCTTCTTCACCTGGTCCGCCTCCCTGCCGCGCTCGCGGGCGCGGACGTAGCGGGCCAGGGCCTTCGCCCGGTCCTCGTCGTCGTGGATGAGGGCGGTCTGGGCGGGCGTCCCCGGTGCCGCATTGGGCCAGCACGCCGTGAGGAAAGCGCAGTTGTCGCAGATCGCGGACAGTTCCGGACCATCGTGGTCACGGCGAAGCTCCTCCGGACTCTCTGCCTCGATGACCCGGTCCACCCACCAGCGCGCCTCGGCGGCCAGCCACGGGTCGTACGGGAACTCCTGGACGTGCTCCTCGCCTGTGTCGCGGTTGACGAATCGGAACCGGATCAAGCCCACCTCGACCGGTCCGAGCCGGTGCAGGTACCGCTGACCGGGGATGTCCGCGAACCCGACCGTGCACAGCAGGCTCGCGTACAGCAGGACCTGGCGCATCTCGGCAGCAGTCGGACCGAACCGCACCACCCGATCCCAGATCCGCCCCGACTTCGTCTTCACGTCCTCTACCGTCAGCACTGGCGCCGCGACCTTGGGTCGGTGCCGCTTCGGCAGCCGCGCGGCCGTCGCCGCGTCCAGCTGCACGACGTCGATGTGTCCGCGGATCGTGTCGTCCTGGACGGTCCGCTCGACAAGCCACCCATACTCGCGCCGCGCGTCCTCCAGTAGCCCGGTATGGATGTACGTGCCGAGGATGGCGGTCTTCTTGTCCGGGGTGTTGGTTCGCTCGGTGCCCGTCAGGATGTATCCGGCGCGGCGCATGCAGATGGTGTCCGAAGCTCCGAGCTGGGTCTGAACGGATCGGGGCCGGCGAGCGTCGGCGGCGTGCGCGGCCTCCCATATGGAAATCGGTGTGCGGGGCCGTGGCCGTGTTGCTGTTGTGGTCATTGAACAAGCTCCAAGAGGTGCGCCGGGCCTGCCCGTCGCGGCGAGCCCGGCGAGAAGAAGTGGCGGAGGGTCAGGCGGCTTCGTCGAAGGTCGTGCCCGGCGGCTCCTTGCCGTCCTCGGCGGCGGCGGCTCGCAGGCGGGCGGCGTCGCTCGTCGGATCCACGAGTGGCTTCGGGTTCTGCAGCTCGACGGCCCTGTGCTCGATGGATGCGCGCACCACCAGGACTTCTTCGCGGCTGAGGCCCTCGTCTGCCTCGACCTGCTTCCACAGCTTCTTCAGCTCCTCCACGCCGCCGGCGGCCGCCTTGTCGACCTTCGGCAGCCACGCCTGTGCGAGGTCGCCCGTCAGCTCCGGGGTGGCCTTCGGCTGGTTGTGGATCTCGCAGCCCATCAGCCCGAATACCAGCTGCTCGATGGTCAGGCCCGGCGCATACCGGGGCTTCCCGTCACGAGGCACCTGGAATTTCAGCGAACGGGCCCCGACGATCTGCGGCTGAGCATCACGGCGAAGGCGGACCCACACGGTCGCATCGAACGCCAGAGACTTGTGCCCCTCGACCCGCCAGTCCGTAGTGCGCGGAATCGGATCGCCGTTGCCGTCCACCGCCGTGACTTCCTTGCCCTGAGCCAGCAGCACGACGATGCCCGGCATCGTGCGGACCAGGTACATGACCCGGTTCCACCGCTCCGAGGCCTCGTTCCACAGGTTCATCGACGGCTTGACCTCGGCGTCCGGGTCCTGCCGCAGCTTCTTCTGCCCGGCGTTCGAGCGCCGGGCCCGGTCGTTCGTCCAGTTCACGAGCATGCGCCAGAGCATCGACACCGAGTCGATGACGAGAACGACGGGCTTCTCCTTGGCGGCCGCGGCCCGCTTGGCCTCGGCGTGGACAGCTTCGATCTGGCCGAGGATGTCGCGGAACGATCCGTTGTGGTCAATGAGCAGGTAGTCCGCTCCGGGGACGTTCGCGTACTCGTCGGCAGTGTCCTCGCCGAGCTCCAGCCAGTAGGCCTGACCGGTCTTGTCCGAGCCGGTGAACTCGGCGGCGGTGTGCGACTTCCCCGCCTTCGGCTCGCCTTCGAGCAGGACGACCGGCCAGGGCGTGATGCCGGTCGGCTTCCGGGTGCGGAGCTTGATGGGTGCGGTGGACATGGCTACTCCAGGAGATGGCGAGAATGTGTGGTGGCCTATTTCAGGCACTGCGGAGACCCCGGGTCTCGAAGACCGAAGACCATTCGGGGTGCAGCTCGACCAGGCGCCTCACGTAACGCGACCGGTAGTCGTTGTTCAGCTTCCAGGTGTCACCCCGAGTGGCGCGTCCATACTCGTAGCGGAGGACTTCGAAGAGCATTCCAATGCCCACGCGCCTGAGCCCCCGGTCGACACAGTCTGCTGTCATGCCCTCCAGCTTCCCGAGGATCCAGGGGTTGAGCTGATGGAACGCCTCGAAGCGGTCCTGGATGCTAAGCGGCGCGCCGGCCCGGTCCGGGTGGCGCAGTGGCGCCATCGGCAGTTCTAGCTGCATGGGAGTCATAATTCCCTCCAAGTTTGGGTAGCGGCCTATTTCTACGTCACGCGAGCGCAGTGGTTCAACTGCACCCCCTCGTTCATATCTAAATTCTACTATTGATGGTGGGGGTGTCAACCAACAATCACGGCCACAGGCTTGGGGTGACGCAACCTGGGCCTATGGCCGCTCACTTCTCAAGTACCAACGAGTCGGGGCGAGTTCGCCCCAGGCGCCGTGCCCGGTAGACACCCATCGGCGACCGGCACCGTCTACGCCTTCGGCTTCTCCGCGGCAGCCTTCTTCCCCCGCGGTTTGAACGCCGACCCCGGCCCCGCGTACACCCCATCCCGCAACTGCTGCGCGAGATCCTCGTCCAGCTTCCACTCGCCTGGGTTCCGCCGCGCCTCCGCCGACACGCTCATCGTGTGCTCCGCGCCGACCAACACCGTCTCCAGTAGCCACAGCGGCGACCCGGACAAGGAGTAGTCCGGCGGCGGAAGCTGCTGCTTCGCGCTCTTCAGCGCCTGCGACACCTTGACCTGGTCGACGCCGAACAGCGCCGCGTACTCCTGCAGCCCGACCAGCGCAGGAAGCTCGCCCGCCTTCATGGGACGCACCGTCGCGCCCTGCTCCTGCTCCAGCTCCTCCAGCAGGCCCATATCCAGCTGTCGGCCACGACTGCCCGGAGCCAACGCCAAGTCCACGACCAGGCCGCCGGGCCAGTACGGCTTCCCCGACACGACTACCGCATCCGCGTAGGAGATCACCCCACCAGGAACCCAGCGGTCGCTGACGGCCGTCTCCGCGATCCGATAGACCTTCGCAATCTCTTTGCGGCCCATCACCAGCGGCTTCGCCACGACAGCCCCCTTTCTCTCCTTCGTCTGCCATAGCAGAATACGGGTACGAGTGGGACGTCTCGCCGCCGCCCGGCGACCGCCACGCCCGCCCCGTTAAACTGGGATCACACTTTCCAAGAGGTGTGCACGAAACCCCCGCCGTCCGGCCGATGCTCGGGGGTTTCGCTGTACCCCAAAGCCCTGAGGCGTATTGAACGTTTCCTCCTCTGCCCATTTCGGCCCGCAGTCTCAGAGCAGCGTCGCCCGCCAAGGCGAACGCCATTCGGACCCGCGCCGAAGCGGTTGCGGTCCTCGGCCGTCTCAGAGGACGACCGCCACCACAGGTTGTGCAGGGTCATGCCCACCGCCCACCAGTTGCGATTCTCGGCCTTCCCGGAGAAGACCGCCACGGCCTTGATCGAGTACCTAACCAAGGTGCAGGACGGGTTGCGATCCTCGGCCGTCCCGGGTGACGACCGCCACGGAGTCATGCCGCCACCGCCTAGGGCAGGATGACGACGTTGCGATCCTCGACCGTCCCGAAGGACGACCGCCACATGCCGACGCTGGGGCCGCTCGCGTACTGGCCGATGGTTGCGATCCTCGGCCGTCCCGAAGGACGACCGCCACAGGCACCGTCAGGCGCATCCCGCTCGCAAGACGTTGTTGCGATCCTCGGCCGTCCCGAAGGACGACCGCCACGGCTCTTCCACCAGTACACGGACAGCCCCGTCGATACGTTGCGATCCTCGGCAGTCCCGAAGGGCGACCGCCACGACATGCCCTCCTTACGCGGTCAGGTCGATCTCGACGTTGCGATCCTCGGCCGTCCCGAAGGACGACCGCCACGGCGGCCCAGGCCATAGGTCACGCGGCCGGCATCTACGTTGCGATCCTCGGCCGTCCCGAAGGACGACCGCCACCCTTCCCGATTGCTGCCTGCGGGTCACCGAATGCGGTGTTGCGATCCTCGGCCGTCCCGAAGGACGACCGCCACAAGACCGGGCTGGTCCTCCGCTTGGAAGCCCCGAAGTTGCGATCCTCGGCCGTCCCGAAGGACGACCGCCACCCTGTATGAGCTGCGGGGTCACTGCAAGAGAAGGCTTCTTGATGAGGGTACGGGAGTCGAAATGTGCCCACGATGGACATTTTCCCTCGGTGTGGTGGGGGTGTCGCGTGTGTGCTTGAGGTTCCGAAGCCGTCGCGTTTTTGCCGGGATGGAGCCTTGCTTGAGGCTGCGTGAGTCTTTTGGAGACGGTGCGTGGGTTGGTGGTTCATCTTAAGGGGGCGGCTTCGGAGGAAGCCGACGGTTCGAGCCTTTGGGGGGTCGTTGTCGGAGCGTGAGTTGCTCGCCCACAGCCTCAGCGTGTTGTCGGGGTGCCGACACCGGTTGGAGGACCATCTGCGTGGGTCTGCCACCCTGGCGGAGGCTTTCGCCGACGTCTTCGGGGCTGGGGAGGTTGCCGGCTACTTGGCGTTGGTTCATGACGTCGGGAAGGGCTGTCGTGCGTGGCAGGACCGTTTGATCTCTCATGCCGAGCCGCTGGGGAAGCCGGTCGGGATTCCACACAAGGAGGCGGGCACGGTTCTTGCCGCCCAAACAGCGGGGCGTCAGCTTGCCGCTGTGGTGCAGGGGCATCACGGCGGACTCCCGGACCAGGACGCTGTGAAGAATGTCCTGGCGGAACTCGGGGGAGCTGGACTGGATGCGGAGCGTGCCCGGGAGGCGACCGAAGCTGTGGTCCGACTGGTGCCGCAGATCGTGCGGGAGGACAGGATTCTGCCCCCGGCTTGGCTTGCTGGGCTTGAATCACCGCGTCGGCGCGCGCTGGCCCTGGACCTGTTCACGCGGATGGTGTTCAGCTGCGTGGTCGATGCGGACTACCTCGACACCGCGGCGCATTTCGCGGGCGGAAAGCCTCGGGTTGCCGTGCCCGCGGACATGCGGATGCTGCTGGAGCGATTCGAACTGCGCCGGGCGCGGATGCTGACCGGGCGGGTGGCCTCGCCGGTGGACGGTGTGCGGCAACGGGTGTACGAGGAGGCGTTGGCGGCGGCTTCGGGAGCGCCCGGCATGTATGTACTGCACGTTCCGACGGGCGGTGCGAAGACGATCGCTGCGGGCGGGTTCGCGTTGCGGCATGCGGCCGAGCACGGGCTGGGACGGGTGGTGTTCGCCGTTCCGTACATCAGCATCACGCAGCAGAACGCCGATGTGTACCGGGGCCTGCTTGATCCCTCGGACGGTGACGACGGCGGGCCGGTGGTGCTCGAGCACCACAGTTCGGTGGCGCTGGACGAGGAGGACCAGGCGGGTGCCTGGGCGCGTTTGGCCGCCGAGAACTGGGACGCGCCAGTGGTGATTACGACGACGGTCCAGCTGTTCGAGTCGTTGTTCGCCCGGAAGCCCTCGGTGATGCGCAAACTGCATCGGCTGGCCGGGTCGGTCATCGTGCTGGACGAGGTTCAGGCGCTTCCCGACCGGCTGCTGATCCCGATCTTGTGTGCGTTGCGGGACCTGGTGGAGCACTTTGGGGCGTCGGTGGTGCTGGCGTCCGCGACGCAACCCTCCTTCTGGTCTTTGGCGCAGTTGGATGGGCTTCCGCGCCGCAGCATGGTCGCGGACGTGACCGGCCTGTTTGAGGTGCTGCGGCGGGTCAACTACGAATGGCGCATGGGGCCGGACGTCACATGGGAATCGATCGCGCGGGACATCGTCTGTGACGGTGGGGAGCAGGTCTTGACGATCGTGAACACGACGCGGGACTCGGCGCGGCTGCACCGTCTTCTGTCCGGGGCGGATGGGGGCGTAGGAGTGTCGGGACCGGTGTGGCACTTGTCAACGAGGATGACGGCCGAGCACCGTCGGGAGGTGATCCGGCATGTGCGCGGTGAGCTCGAGGCCGGGCGGCCGGTGCACGTGGTGTCCACGTCGTTGATCGAAGCGGGCGTGGACGTGGACTTCCCGCGGGTGTACCGGGCGTGGGCACCGGCGGAGGCGTTGCAGCAGGCGGCGGGCCGCTGCAATCGAGATGGTCGACTTCCGGACGGAGGCACCGTCGTGGTGTTCCGGCCGGCCGACGGCGGGATGCCGAAGGACTTGTCGTACAGAGCGGCCATGGAGGCGAGCACGGAGTTCTTCGGACCGGACGAGGCGGACCCGGACGATCTGAAGGTCCTGCACCACTACTACGAGAAACGCTGGGCTCTACAGGGCACCGATGGACGGACCATGGGGGTAAGGATTCAGGAAGCGCGCCAGCGGTGGGACTTTCCCACGGTCGCGGCCGAGTTTCAGATGATTGACAACAAGTACGCGCAGTCCGTCATCGTCATCCGTCCGAACACCTCGTCTGAGGAAGGGAACCGCATCGAGTCGGACATCGCCTCTCTGCGTGCCCCCTCCCCATCGGGCCCCGAGCTGCTGCGCCGACTTCAGCCACACACGGCGACACTCCCACGCCACGAAGTCGCCAAGGCGTTGAACGCGGGCCTGGCCGAACCGGTGATTGGCGACCTCGTAGTGTGGCGCGGCCACTACGACCCGGTGCGCGGCCTGGACGCGGACACTCCTGAGGACCGTGGTGGCTATGCCTTTTGACCAGGGGGTGTTGTTGATCCTCCAGCTGTCTCCTTCCGCCCGGTCGACTTCAGGTTCCGGCTCGGCGGATGGAAAGCCAAAGCCCCCTCGATCAGCGGGTATTCCCGTTCAGCGGTCCGGTGTCAGTGGCGGCGCCTACAGTGCGGGATCAATAGGGGACAGACAGTGATCTGATGCCCCGTTGGTTTCGTGTGCCCTTCTCGGGCTCGTCGTTGGACGGGCCCGGTCGGGGTGGACTGGCAGGGATGGGATGCGACGGATGAGAGCGACGGTGTCCGCGTCCGGCAGGGCGAAGCGCGGTAACGAGGGTTGGGCCTTCCCCGATCTCGTGGTGGAGGTGTGGGGGGACACGGCGTGCTTTACGCGGCCGGAGCTGAAGACCGAACGCGTCAGCTATCAGGTCATGACCCCCTCCGCGGCCCGGGGCGTGCTGGAGGCGATCTTCTGGAAGCCGCAGTTTGGTTACGTGGTACGGAAGATCGAGGTGTTACGCCCGGTGAGCTGGCTGCGGGTGCGCCGCAACGAGGTGAAGTCGGTGATCAGCGCCCAGGAGGTGCGAAAACTCCAGGCGGACCGGCGTCACCACTATGACGTGGAGAAGGACCGAGACCAGCGCAGCACGCTGGCTTTGCGGGACGTGCGCTACCGCATCCACGCGCAGATGGTGGTGACGCGGGAAGGTCTGGCCGGTTCGCAGAAGCATCTGCCGGCATCGGAGGAGAAGTTCCGCGAGCAGTTGCGTCGCCGGGTCGAGCGGGGTGCGTGCTTCTCGCAGCCGTTCCTGGGGTGCAGGGAGTTCGCAGCCTCGTTCGGGAAACCCGATACCCAGGAGTCGGTGGTGCGATTCACCGAGGAACTCGGGGTGATGCTGCACTCGATCGAATACGGCCCGCAAGGGGAGCGGTACCGGTGGTTTCGCGCATCGGTCATCGACGGCGTCCTGGAGATTCCCGAGGAACCGCTGCCGGACGAGGCAGTCGCCATGCCGTCGGCCGCCTGGCGTGCCGACGCCTTGGAGGGCTGATCGGTGCTCCTGCAACGATTGACCGAGTACGGGGACCGGATCGCCGGTGAGCTGCCGGCCGAGTTCTACCGCGAGAAGCAGATCCACTGGGTCCTGGACATCGCTGCGGATGGCGGAAGCGCGCAGGTCCTCAACCGCAAGGTGTCGGGGCGCCAGCGCGATCAGGTGCTGTCCATGCCGGTGCCGTACGTGCAGCGGTCCGGGACGAAGGTGCCTCCCTACCTCTTGGTGGACACGGCCGAGTTCGTGCTTGGCGTCCCGAAGAAGACCAAGGACGCCGACGTCACGGACAAGGAGAGGGATGAGGTGTTGCGCCGGCACGACGCCTACCGTGATCTCGCTCTGCGCTGGGCATCCTCCGCGACCGACGATCCCGGGGCCCAGGCCGCCAAGACGTTCTTCGCTGCTGGCCGAGTCAAGCTCGAACTGCCGGACGAGCTCGAGGCGAAGGACACTGTCGCGGTCATGGTCGGCACCCGCTGGCTCCATCAGATCGGATCCGCGCAGCACCTGTGGGCCGAGGAGGTACGGGCCCGTAAGGGCGGCACCGCCGAGCGCAGGGGCCTGTGCCTGGTGTGCGGGCAACATCGGGCCCTGCTGGCCACGATCCCGGAACCCGTCAAGAAGGGCGCCATCCCTACCAGGGGCGGCAGTAATGAAGGGCAGCTCATCAGCATCAACGCCCCCGCCCAGGGACGCGAAGGCCAGACCCAGTTGGTGAACACCCCGGTATGCCACCTGTGCGGCGGCCGTGCGATGGCGGTCCTGAACCATCTCCTCGCCTCGGACCGTCACAGGCGTCGCTTCCGCGACGACGGGGTCCTGCTGTGGTGGACCAAGCAAGCCGAGCCCGACTCCGCGCTCGCCATGTTCTTCGACGACTGGCCGGAACCCACCGACATCGAAAACCTCATCAACTCGATGAACACAACACCCAGCCCCACCCCCGCGCAACGGACGCAACCGGACGCCTTCTACGGGCTGTCCCTCGGCCTGAACAACGCCCGCCTCGTCGTTCGCGACTGGATCGACGTCCCCCTGCACGACGCGAAGAAGAACCTGGCTGCCTGGTACGCCGACCACGGCGTCCAGGACGGATGGACCGGACGAACCCGCTACCACCCCCTGTGGCAACTGGCACTGTGCTGCGGCCGCTGGCAAGGAGAACGTTACGCCCCTGACAGTGCCCCACACGGCCTGGAAGCCGAGCTCCTGCACAGCGCCCTGCACCACCAGCGACCACCGGCTCGAGCCCTGCCACTCCTCCTGCAACGTGTCCACGCCGACCAGCGCGTCGACTCACCACGCCTGGCACTGCTGCGCCTGCTCCTCAACCGTTCACCAGACCCCCAGGACCATCTGATGCCGCAACTCGACAAGGACAGCACCGATCCCGCCTACCTCTGCGGCAGGCTCTTCGCCGTCCTGGAAGCCGTGCAGGACCAGGCACTCCCGGACATCAACACCACTCTGCGCGACAAGTACTTCAGCGCCGCCGTAGCCTCCCCCAGCATCACCCTGCGCCGGCTGTTCACCGACTCCGGAGCCCACTTCAAGCGACTGCGCCGCGACAAGCCCGCCGCCGGATACGCCCTGGAGAAGCGGCTCCTGGAGATCTACAGCAAGGTCGGCGACGACCTGCCCGGCCACCTCAACGACGTCCAGCAAGGCCGCTTCATCATCGGCTACGCCCACCAACGCCACGACGACATGACACAAAGGCAGGCCGCCAAGGAACGCAAGCAAGCCGCCGTCCCCGCCCAAGGTGCACCCGTGCCGGACCCCGCCTCCGTCTGAACCGGCGACACCCGCCGACCCCAACCAGATTACGTTCAAGGAGCCGCTCGCATGACTGCCGCCCACCTGGACCCAGCCCGCAAGCACGACTTCGTCTTCCTCATCGAAGCCGTCGACTCCAACGCCAACGGAGACCCCGACAACGGCGGCCTGCCCCGCACCGACCCCGTCAGCGGCCACGGCCTCATCACCGACGTCGCGATCAAGCGGAAGATCCGCAACACCGTCGCCCTCATCAACACCATGGAACCGCGCGAGGGATACGAGATCTACGTCGAGGCCGGCACCGCCCTCAACAGCCAGCACGAACGCGCCTACACCACCGGCTCCGCACACGACCAGAAGTCCGCACAAGAATGGATGTGCCGCAACTTCTTCGACGTACGCATGTTCGGCGCCGTCATGACCACCGGCAAACGCGACAAGCAGGCCGGACGCGTCCAAGGCCCCGTACAGATCGGATTCTCCCGCTCCATCGACCGCATCACCCCCCTCGACATCGGCATCACCCGCGTCACCCCCACCAAGGAGGAAGACCTCAAAGCCTGGCACGAACGCGCCGAGAACACCGAAAGCAAGAACAAGGGCAAGGAAACCGAAATGGGCTCCAAGCACGTCGTGCCCTACGCCCTGTACCGCGGCACCGGACACTTCAGCGCACCCCTCGCCCGCCGCACCGGCGTCACCTCCGACGACCTCGCCCTCTTCTGGCGCGCCTTCCAGATCATGCTCGAACACGACCGCGCCGCTGCACGCGCCAACCTCGCCCTCCGCGGCCTCTACGTCTTCACCCACGACGACGCCTTCGGCCGCGCACCGTCCCACGAACTGTTCGAACGGATCACGGTCAAAGCCCGCGACGACGTCAGCGCACGCAGCTTCTCCGACTACGGCACCGTCGACATTTGCGACACCGACCTCCCGCTCGGCGTCACCCTGACCACTCTCACTCCCCGCTCCGAGTGACAGAGTGGCCGACACCTGGCGGTCGATCCCTGGGGTGACCGAGGATCGCAACTCGTATGCCAGGGCGATGTCGTCGGGGGTGCACCAGGTGGCGGTCGTCCCCCGAGGCGAGCGAGGATCGCAACGAGCCGGACCGGATCGCGGTTATCGTCACCTGTCGACGTGGCGGTCGCCCTTCGGGATGGCCGAGGATCGTAACGACACCACCGCCACCTGGACCGGCCCCGGTGGTGGCAGCGGCGGTCGCTCCCCGGGGCGACTGAGGATAGAAATACCCACAACATCAACCCGGTCGGCTTCCTCCGGGGCGTGGCGGTCGTTCCTTGGGACGGCCGAGGGTCGCAACCCCACGGACTGGCGTCTTTTCCACTGGTGGCGCCAGGGTGGCGGTCGCTCCCCGTGGCGGCCGAGGGTTGCAACCAAGAGGCCAAGGGTGATACCCGAGGACCGCAACATCTGGATCGATGCTCAGGCCTCCCCTGGGCGCTTCGTGGCAGTCGCTTCCGGGGGCGGCCGAGGTTCGCAACGGCGGGCTGCGGCGCGTCGCATACAGCCTCGACCGAGTGGCGGTCGCTGCCCGGGGGCGACCGCGGATTGCAACGTCAAGGACATCGGGGCCGGCGTCGCGGACGAGAAGGGCGGGGGCCGCCCTTCGGGGCGGTCGAGGACCGCAACGGGGAGCACGCTGACGAAAACCATCCGGCCGAGCAGAGGTGGCGGTCCCTTTGGGGCGGTCGAGGATCGCAAGGACATCACCGCCACCTGGACCGATCCGGGTGATGGCAGTGGCGATCGCGCTCCGTGGGGCGACTGAGGATCGCAACTTGTACGCGACAACGAGGGCGGTGGCCAGCAGGACGAGTGGCGGTCGCTCTCCGGGGTGACCGAGAATTGCAATGGGAGGGCCAGCTCCCCGGCGTAGTACGCGTCCACGGTGGCGGTCGCCCTCCGGGGCAACCGAGGATCGCAACCGCTACGCCCACACGACGGACACCACCTGGACTGTAGTGTCGGTCGTCCTTCGGGAAGACCGAGGGTCCCAATACCTGGGCCAACACGCACCAGGCGAACATCAACGTCGTGGCGGTCGCGCTGTCGGACGACCGAGGATGGCAACGAGACGCGGCAAGAGGCGCACATCGCGACCGAGCGTGGATCGCCCTCTGGGGTGACCAAGGATCACACCCTGCGGAGCCAGCGCGGGGACGGCAACCCTCTATCCGTGGCAGTCGCTCTTTGGGACGACCGAGGATCGCAACCAGTCCGGCACCTCAATCACGACGGCCGTACCTGCGCGTGGCGGTCGCCCTCTGGGGCGATCGAGGATCGCAACATCCGGGGGTTGAAGGGCCTCGGGGACACGGCAGGGTGGCGGTCTCTCCCCGGGCGACCGAGGTTCACAGCACCGCGTCCAGGACCGAGACCGCTGGGGGGCCGGGTGGGCGGTCGTTCTTCGGGACGGCCGAGGGCCGCAACAACGAGGGCGTCTGGCGGAATTGGGATGAGGTCCTTGTGGCGGTCATCCTTCGGGGTGACCGAGGGGCGCAGCTTAGTCCTCGCCCTGGAAAACCCGACGGCCGGCGGTGGCGGTTGTCTTTCGGGACGGTCGAGGATCGCGACCCGCACCCGGGAGTCGCGATGGCGAGGCTGGCCTAGTTGTTAACAAGCGTTTCAGTTGGCTGGCTGTGCCAACTGAAACGCTCAGGAGCGCGGCATCCGCGCCGTCTCCTGCAACTGGAAGGGTTGCTGCCTACGTCGCACAGTGACAGAGGGCGTTTTCAAGGGGGGAAAGACTGTGGAACCAGGGACCATGGCTGCTCTCGCGGCAATCGTCGGCACCTGCTCAGGCATGGTGGGCGCTCTTGGAGCCGCGCGACTGAATGGCACCATGCAACGCCGCTCACAGCACGAACACTGGCGCCGGGACGGTCGACGTCAGGCGTACGCAGCCTTCGTGGAGGCCGCTGTGGACTACGGTGAGGCTATTGGCACCGTTCAAGCGTTCGCCGCAGTCCCTAACGACCACGTCGGGCCGGAAGCAGCGGAGCTGTGTCGGCGAGTCGATGAGATGCGGCCGGCCACGAGCAAGGCGCTGGCGCTGGTCTTGGTGGAGGGCCCTGAGGACGTGGCCCGTGCCGCTCACCAAGCGGTGCGTGCGATGACCGCCTGGGCCTGTGCGGTCGGCGTGTATCCGCCAAGTCACCCTCTGGCGATCTCTCGTTCCGTACAATCTGTGCTCTGCAACGGCCCGACCGACATAGTCGGTCTGTCCGACGTAACTTGGCAGCGGATTCGCGAGTTCGAGGCGTGTGCCCGCGCGGCTTTGGACCATCCACTGTCGTCTGCTACGTGAGCACCCCACGAGCCTGCCAGGAGCTGAGGTCGGAAGGTGTGGTGGTGGCAAGTCGCCCCTTCGGGGCAGGTTCGCAACCTCTCGTTGGGTCGGGAGCGCCAGCACCGAGGCTGTGGCCGTCGCCTTTCGGGGCGACCAGGATCGCAACTCTTCGGCTTCGCGTTGCGCGCTCTCGCTCCCGCGGCGATTGCGGTCGGCCCTCGGGATGACCGAGGATCGCAACTCCGGGGTGAGGTCGGTGACGTCGGCGTGGATGACGGTGGCGGTCGCCCTTCGGGACGACCGAGGATCGCAACTGTTCGGGGGCGTCGGATTCCGGTCCTGCGCTGGGTGCGGCGGTCGGACTTCGCGACGGCCGAGGATCGCAATGTCAGGTCGACGGCGTTGCGGTTGGCGACGAGTTCGTGGCCGTCGCCCGGGGACGACCTCAACATGTCCGGGGCGTTGGCGGCCGGTAGAACGACTTCGAGTGGTGGTCGTCCTTGGGGATGGCCCCAGCCTTCTGGGGATCCGCTGTCCCCGTGAACCACGTTGTAGGTCCCGAAGCAGACAGTCCACTGCACGTTTCCTCTTCTGCCCATTTCTGCCCGCGGGTGCAGAGCAGCTCCACCACCTTGGCGTCGTACAGGGCAGGCCGCACCAGGACGAGAAACGGGCTCGACGTGTCGGCCAGCACACGCCGACGAATAAGTCCGCGTCGTTGGGGCGTATCCAGGCAAGCGCGACGAGTGCGGTGATCGCAGGGCTCGCGGCCTCATTCTGTGAGTCGTCCCAGGAGTGCGAGGTGCCTTCGCACGGGTTCCTTGCCGTGCACACCCATCATGGCCTGGACGGCCTCCCCCAACTCCTTTCCGACCCCGACCGACATTCGGGCCAATGCCGGACATGGCTGAGCCCCGCTGCCGGTGGGGCGAGCGGGGCTTGCCACGTACTTCTTCGGGCCCTACGGGGTGGGCATGCCGGCCAGCTCGCGGGCGACCGCTTCGAGCCCGAGGGCGTTAGCGCCCTTGACCAGGACCACGTCGCCGGGCCTCAGCACGCGCGTGATCTCCTCGATGAGGGGGACACCCTCCGATGCCATGGCGGCGGTGAGGCCGGCGGCCGTGATGGTCGTCAGCATGCGGTCCATGTGCCCGCTTCCGATCCCGATCACCTCGGCCGGTCCGAGGCGGACGACCTGCTCGGCCACCTGGTCGTGCCAGGTACCTGCCTCATTGCCCAGCTCGGCCATCTCGCCGAGCACCGCGATCTTCCGGCGGGTCGGTCCGGCGATGTCGCTGAGCGCGGTGAGCGCCGCAAGCACGGATTCGGGGCTGGCGTTGAACGCGTCGTTGATGACGGTGACGCCGTCCGCGCGGGTGGTGACCTCCATGCGTCCTCCGCTGTAGATCTCGGCCTCGCGCAGGCCTTGGGCGATGCGGTCTGTGGGGACGCCAGCGGCGATGGCCGTGGCAGCTGCGGCCAGCGCGTTGAGGACATTGTGGCGGCCGTGGACGCGTAGTTCGATATGCCTGCGGGCGGAGCCGTGGGCGAGGACGAAGTGGGGGCGCCCGTCGTGCTGGATAACCACCTCTTCCGCCCGGACATCGCAGTCCTTGCCGAGGCCGAAGGTGACCACGGTGGCGTCGGTGTCACCAGCCATGGCCGCCACCAGGGGGTCGTCGCCGTTAAGGACGGCGGTGCCGTGCACGGGAAGGGCGTGGACGATCTCGGCCTTCGCCCGGGCGATAGTCCCGCGGGACCCGAACTCGCCGATGTGCGCCGAGCCTACCCCCAACACGGTCGCGATCCGGGGACGGGCGATGTCGCACAGGCTGGCAATGTGCCCGAGGCCCCGGGCGCCCATCTCCAACAAAAGGTAGCGGCTGCCCGTCTCGACCCGGCTGACGGTGACGGGGAAACCGATCTCGTTGTTGAACGACCTGGGGGTCGCCACGGTCGGGCCGTCCAGGTCCAGAATGGACTTCAGCAGGTCCTTGGTGCTGGTCTTGCCCGCTGACCCGGTAAGCCCGATCACCGTGCCAGTGAACTCGGAGGCGACCCGCGCGGCGATGCGGCCCATCGAGTCGAGGACGTCTGGGACCACGAGGGCGGGCGCGTCGACGGGCTGGCTCGCGAGTACGGCGACCGCACCGGCCGCAACCGCCCGTGCGGCGAAGTCGTGCCCGTCGGTCGACCTACCCTGCAGACAGCAGAACAGGCTGCCGGGGGTGACCTCACGCGAGTCGAAGACCAGCGGCCCGGTGATCAAGGGGTTGGGATCGTCGGTCCCGGTGAGCTGTCCGCCGGTCACGAGCGCCGCTTCACGCAGGGGGAGGGGGATCACGTTGCTCCTACTGTGTATGGCCCAGAACGACCCCCCGACCGGCGAAGAACCGGGCGAGGTCCACCCTGGGGATCTGGTGGAACTGCTGTGACTTCTCCGGGAAGCCGGAGGGGTTGTGGACGGTGATGTGATCGGGTCCGGAACCCACGGCGAGGACCAGATGCCCGCCGCGCTGTGCCGGCCGGGGGTCGAGGGTGCGGATGGTTTTGTGTACGGACATCAGCACGAGCCGCCCCCGCGAAATCTCGGCGTCGACCTCCTCAACGGAGAGCTCCGGGCGGGCTTCGGCGAACAGACCCCACTGGGAGGCCACCCAGGCGGCGAACGGGGCGTAGATCAGCCCTTGGACCTGGTCGCCGTCGCGGACGTACGCTCCGGCGGCCAGCGCCTCACGGACCAGCGGTACCGACGCGGGCACAGGCTGCCCGAAGTAGCCGAGCGCCATCCGCAGGCACGCCATGCCGCACATACGGGGCGCCCAGAAGGCGTACTCCTCGGCCGTCTCGGCACCGGAGGACTCCCACAGAGGATCGGCGGCCGCCGAAGCAGTCCCCGAGACGAACTCGGGCACCAGTGCGGCGGACTCCCACTGTGAGAAGTAGGGGACATTATGGGTCGTGGCAACGGTCATGCACCCACTCTGCCGCCGTCACGGCACATATGAGACCTTGGTGAACGCCGTGTCCAGGATCCGCTTGATCAGCTCGATGTACGACACCCCTGCCGCTGCTGCCATCGTCGCGAGATTCCCCTGCTCGGACAGGCCTGGCACCGTGTTCACTTCCAGCACAGGGCTCCGGCCGTCCGTACAGATCAGGAAGTCCACCCGGCTCACCCCGTGGGCGCCGATCAGCCGGTGCACTCGCAGCGCGATTTCCGTCACCCGCTGCTCCACGTCCTCCGGCAAGGCGGCCGGGCAGGTCTCGCGGCGAAGGCCCCGGTCGTGCTTCGCCTCGTAGTCGAAGAACATGCGGTCCGTCTCGAAGGTCAGCAGCGGCAATACGACGGGGCCACCCTGGTCAAGGATGCCCACCGTGCATGGGATTCCGTCGAGGTACTCCTCGACCATGTACTCGGCGTACGGCTGATCCCGCCGAGCCCGCAGCAGACCGGCCAGCTCCTCGACGTTGTGGGCGATTCCCGCTCCGAGGCTGCCGCCGCCAGCCGCCGGCTTGACGAACACCGGGTACCCAAGGTTCAGCTCGACTGTCGTCAGGGTGCTCTCCACGGAGTGCTCCGCCAGCACGGTGATGGACTTCGGGGTGTCGATGTTCAGAGCGGCGAGCAGGGTCTTGAACGTCGGCTTGTGCATGCCGAGCGCGGAGGCCAGGACTCCCGAACCGGTGTACGGGATGCCGAGCTGTTCCAGATGGCCCTGCACCTTGCCGTCCTCGCCGCCGAGGCCGTGGCAGGCGAGCAGGGCGACATCGATGCGCGCCCGCAAGGTCGCGCCGAGCTCGCCCAGGTCGCCCAAGTCGATCATCTCCGCCCGCATGCCGGCACCCGACAGCGCCTTGAAGACCGCCTCGGCGCTCGCGATGGAACCGGGACGCTCCGGGGAATCGCCGCCGTAGAGGACGCCGATCCGGCCCGGGTAGTCGTGGTGGTTGGACATGTACGCTCCTCGTGATTGGGGTGCTCGTCCGATCGGAGGCGTCCGACCCGGTGTGCCGTGCCCGTGTACGCGGTGGAAGGCTGAGCGGGCCGCTTACCCGCGCTGGGACGCCGTTGCCGTGCTAGACGGTCTGTTCATCGGGTCCCAGGTGGCCCATGGCCCAAGCGCGCTTGATGGCGTACGCCGGCCTGTCCGTGGCGCTGAGGGCAGCCAGTAGGTCGGCGTAGGCGTCGCGCAGCCGCCCCTCGGGCCACCGCACCTGGTCCTGCATGTCGATGACGGTGAGCCCCTCCGAGAGGTAGCCGAGTACCCGTATCTGGTCCTCGGTCAGGGGCACCGGCCGTTCGGGGGTCGGTATGGGCAGCTGACCCGTGGCGTACGCGTTGTGTATCAGAGCAGTGGTTCTCGCCGAGCCGGTCTTCAGCCGGGCGTACTTCAGCCTCGACACCACCGCTCCATTGCTGACAAACAGACGGCGAGCGATCGAATGAGCCTTCAGGCCCTCGGCGGCCAGTGCCACGGTCTGGACCTCGCGATCGGTCAACAGAGCCTGACCTGCGGGTCGTACTCGGCCGCTCATGCTGCGACCCTCTCCCCACCGGTCGGCCGGTGCGGAGCGACGATGGTTCCGTCGGGCAGTAGCTGTCCGGTGTCCTCGAATTCCAGGACACCGTTGCAGAGCAGGTTCCAGCCCTGCTCGGGGTGTGCACCCATGATCCGAGCCTCCCCGCGACATTCATCCTGGGCTTGCGGGCACGTGGGGGAGTGAGGACAGGCGGGGGCCGGGGTTTGGTCCACAGGAATGCCTCTCTGGCTGAACCCGCTCCGAAGGGGGGCGGCAGTCTGTTGGGGATGTTGTTCGCGTTGGCCCGGACGGAGCACGGGTGCATGGATGGCAGATGGGCAAGGACAGTGGGAACCAACGGGCAATCCCGTCTGGTCCTGCGCGGCCCGCCAGAAGTCACCTGCCGGGCCGCGTAGGGTCCGGTTTGCCTGCGTTGGCTGCCTCGAACGCTGATCTGAGCAGCCCCGCCCCGACCAGCCGATGACGGTCCCAGGGCCGTACCCAGAACGGCCCGGGCGGCCGGACTCGGTCGAGCGGTGGCATTGCCACACGACCGCGGGCGACGCAGCGGCTGAAGCCGCTCTCCCAACGCGCCGCCGTGCCGGGAGGGACGAGCCAGTACCAAAATGGGCGCCCGGGATCGTCGACGACGGGTCCGCATCCGCCTGGTTGCCAGATGTCCATGAGAGCCAATGCGTGACCCGAGCGGTGATCCCGAGCGGTGACGACCAGCTCGAAAGTCCCTGCACCTAAAAGGAGTTCCACTTCACCGCTGGCCTCCTGGTGCAGGAGCCGGCGGACCGCACTGGCGAGGCCGGCGGTATCGGGGGCCGGTGCGCACGGGGGCATGGCTAAGACGGCGGCAGGGAGGCTCATGCCGACTCCCGGAGGGTGGCGGAGCCCAGGACACACCAGGTGCTGCCGTCGGTGGAGACGCCCCAGTACCCCCGGTGATCACGTGCGAGGTGATCCACCAGGAAGAGGCCTCGCCTGCTGACGTCATCGGGGTCCGCCACCTTGATCCTGGGCACGTACGAACCGCCACCCGTCACCGTCAGCGTGAACGTGCCGTAGCCGACGATCAACCGGACAGGGATCGAGGTGCTGGCGCCGTGACGGAGTTCGTTGGTGATCAGCTCGCTCGCCACCAGCTCGGCAGCCGACACTACGTCTTCCTCGATGCCCCAGCGACGCATGTGCGACGTCGTGAAGCGGCGGATGTCCTGCACGTAGCGGGCATCATCCGGGCGGAACGAGCCGGGACCGAACGGCCGCGCGCACCAGACAACGGCCTCCGCCGCATCGCGGAACCGCGCAGGCAGCGGCACCTGATCCAAGAACCGGAAGGCAGAACCTGGCAAAGGTGCAACACCGGCCGGTGCCAGGTACTCGCCGACACACGCAGTGGTTGGCACCCTGGGACTGGTCATGATCGGTCCTTTCGGCGGCGGATCCGTCGTCAGCACGCTCAGATAACCGCCCTCCACCACGCCGCGAGTAGGGCGATGTGATGTCCCCATCTCCGAACGCCCTAGGGTGATTTGACGAATACTTGACCCGTCCTTGAGTCGCGATCGATCCTACTGTGGAGCGATGAGCGCGCTGCCGAACCACGTACTCGTCGAGTGGATGCACGACCAGAGACTGGGCTCCCGCGAACTTGCTGAGCTGGTCAACCAGGCTGTCGCCCAACTCACCGGCCGATCCGGTGGACTGGATGACAGCAACATCCGCGCCTGGCGCTCGGGGCGTGTCCGCTGCCCCAACAGCGTGCAACTGCGAGCCCTGGAACTCGTCAGCGGAAAGTCGGCAACCGACTTAGGGTTCGAACGCCGTACTCGTGCTCCGGCAACCGCACCAGCGCAGGAGGAATCGCCAGTGCTCCGCCGTCATCTCATGCAAGGCGCGGCCGCCCTCGCGGCTACCGCCGCCACGCCCAGTTACGTGGCCCCGCGCCGAATCGGTGTCTCCGACGTAGAACGCCTCCAGCAACGCTTCGCCGATGTCATCGCCAGCGATCACCGTCACGGTGGCCAGCAGACCATTGAGCAGCAGGCCGCAGCCCTGAGTGAGGAGGCCCTTCAACTTCAAGCCAGCGGGGCCGCCAGTCAGCGGGTGCGTGGATACCTCTACGCCAGCGCGGCCGCGTTCCGCTCCTCCGCCATGTGGGCTGCCATCGACGGCCGCCGGTACAACCAGGCCATCGAGCACATGCGCCAGGCCCAGCAACTCGCCGCGATGTCCGGCGACCAGGCGATCCAGTTCCGTATCTGGTCCCACGCCGGGACCATGTACCGCCACATGAAGCGGCCCGCCGACGCCGCAGCGGCCAATGACGTCGCCCGCACGCTCTCGATCACCCGGCGCGATCCGATGTTCGCCTCCCTGGGTCATGCTCGGCACGCCGCCATCCACGCCACGGCGGGCGACAGCAGGGCCACCCGCCGAGCACTCGACACGGCGCAGGAAGCGATGCAGCGCGCGGATCCCGACGCGGACCGGCCCGTGTGGATGCGGGCCTTCTACGACCAAGCCGAACTCGACAGCCTCGCTCTCTCCGCATACATGTCCCTGGCTCAGTACGACGCCGCAGAGGCGCACGCTCACCGGTGCCTGGCGGGTCTACGCCCCCACATGCAGAGGTCGCGGGCCATCACCACATCGCGCCTCGCCCTCGCCCAGCTGGGCCAAGGCGATCTCGAGCCGGCGGTCGCCTCTGCGATGCGCGTCCCCCGGGACGCGGCCACATCCCACCCCCGCGTCGTTGAAATGCTGGCGAACGTCGGAAGCGAACTGCGCAACAAGGCGCCGACGAGCCCGCAGGCCCGCCTTTGGACCGAGTACGCCAGGTCGCTGAGAGGAACCGCGAAGTGACGGAGCACGCAACCCTGAAGCACCACACCGACCTCAGCGAAGTGCGAGAGGACCTGATCAAGGTCTACGCCAGCGTCCGAGCGGACCTGCTTCATCTGCCGAACTACAAGGTCGAGGCGTTCACCGAACGACTCGGCCGGCACGGTGACGATTCCGGCTGGGAGGTCGTCATGGCCCACGCGCCCGACGGTGAACCCATCGGCTACGCCTATGCCAACACGGTGGAACCCGGCAATCGCTGGTGGACCCGGATGGACGCCCCGGCTCCTGCTGAATACACGAGCTCACCATCCCTCGCGATCAAAGAGATCGGTGTCATCAAGCCCTGGCGCGGCCAAGGACTAGCCCAGGCCATACACGACGAACTCCTCCGAAGCCGCGACGAAGGATATGTGTCCCTCCTCGTCAACCCTGCTGCCGGAGACGGCAAGGTGAAGAGGCTCTACGAGGGCTGGGGATATTCGGCGATTGGCAGCCAGCAGCCTTCGCCGGACTCCCCGCCGCTGGTCTGTCTCGGGCGCCGAGTCGCGCAGCAGTGACGGCAGTGCCCCCGCCTATGCATTGGATTCGAGAGCTCAATCCCGACGGCAGGACCGAGGAACTGTTCATGAGGGTGCGGCCAAGCATCAAGCCGGAGAAAGCCCGAGGTGACTCATGAAGATTGCACTCATCGACTCTGGGATCGGCCTCCTCGCAGCAGCGGCAGCCATACGGCGCTTACGGCCAGACGCCGACCTGATCCTCTCCTCCGACCCCGACGGGATGCCCTGGGGGCCGCGAACCGCACCAGACCTTCGACGGAGAGTCCTGACCGCCGCCCAAGCCGCCGCTGCCCACCGGCCCGATGCCCTGATCATCGCCTGCAACACCGCTACGGTGCACGCGCTGCCTGTCGTGAAGGCAGCTCTCGAACCGATGATCCCCATCATCGGAACTGTTCCCGCAGTGAAGACTGCCGTCGCGACCGGGGGGCCCGTCGCCATCTGGGCTACCCCGGCGACGACCGGCAGCAGCTACCAGACCGGCCTGATCCATCGGTACGCAGCAGGAGTCCAGGTCACCGAGATCGCCTGTCCAGGACTTGCGCACGCAGTCCAGCACGCTGATCCGTCTGCAATCCGCGAGACCGTCGCCGAGGCCGCCCGGCGAACCCCGGCCGGCGTCACCGACGTTGTCCTCGGCTGCACCCACTACGAACTCGTCGCCAGCCAGATCCGTGCAGCCCTGCGCCGCCCGTCGCTCATCACCCCAGTCCTGCGCGGCTCCGCCGACGCGGTCGCCGCCCAGGCCTTGCGCCGTCTGAACGGCACCCCGGCTGCGGCTACCACCGGAGACGGCCGCCTGACCGTGCTGCTTAGCGGCCGCGAGTCGGCCCTCCCTACCGCAGCACTCGCCTACACCGCCGGCCGCCACATCTCGATTCCAGCCCTCGCCTGAGGAAAGCGGCGAGGCCCCCGGATTACCGAGGGCCCTGCCACGATCAGGCCTCCACCACGGCCAGCTGTCCGCTGACCTGACTGGTGTCCGCGGGCGGATCGCTGCGGTACAGCCAGTTCGGCAGCAGATTGTGCACCACAGGCAGCGCCATTAGCCGGGTTACGGCTCCAGCGACCGCGAGAGCAACTGCGACGCCCGCCGTGGTCTGCGGGATGTCGCTCGCATCGATGATCAGCGGCAGGCCCGCAGCCAATCCCAGGAGAGTCTGGAAGATCGTTCGTACGGTGCGCTGGTTCGCGTCGAGCGCGCTCTTGTATGTCACTTCGACACCTTCAGGGTCTGGCCCGGGTGAATAAGGTAGGGCGCGCCGATGCCGTTCTCGCGGGCCAGGACCAGCCAGCTCACCTCGAGGCGCTCGCCGATCCGAGACAGGGTGTCCCCGGCCTGCACGGTATAGGTGGACTCGGCACCGCCGCCGGGATCGCCATTCAGGCGTCCGGCGACACGCTGACGCAGCCCGGACATGGTGAAGCCCTTAGGGTCGATCTTCCCGGGCTGCCACTCAAGATGGCCGATGACGCTCGCCGAGCTCCAGCGGTGAGCCCTGCAGAGCGCGGCCGACACCCTCTCAATTGCTTCCAGCTGCACCGCTGGCCACGGATCTTCACCGTCGCCCAGGTTCTCGCACTCCCAGCCGTAGAAGTGCGGATTACCGTCCTTGTCGGCTTCGTTGGCCGTAGGAAGCGCCCGTTCGGCGATCACCGCTTCCAGGACATCGGAGTCACCGGCCCCCGCGTGATTCGCGCGTCCGTACCCGACGAGATGAACCGTCCCGTCCTTCGCGATCACGCCGTGGCACAGCGGGCCCGGCAGACCCGAGTAGCCGTTCTCGCAGATACTTACGGTGTTCGCGGTACCCGAGGTGACGGTGTGGTGGATCATCACACCGTGTACAGGGCCCCAGGCCCCCTTGGCGTTTCTGTTGTGGGTGCGCCAGCCCGGGCGTTCGACGACCCGCACGCCTTCAGCGCGCAGCGCCGCCACGAGTGCGTCAGCACTCAGGGGTGTTGCCATGTTCGAATCTCGGATTCTCCCCGCGCCCAAGATCAAAAGGTGGAGCGGCAGCTGTTACGAAGTGCCGCGCGACACCAGCCACAGCTGGACGGCCATCAGCAGAAGCGGCGCGACGAAAGAACTGACCACCAGGCGCCTGGTCGCCGCCGCCTGTACCTGATCCTCCCGGCGCTGCTGCTCGCTGCGCTCGGTGATCTGGTCATGCTCCCCGCGCAGGCCGGCGAGAGCGGCCTCAACCTGACCGATGCGCTGCTCCGTTGCCCGCTGGTCCGCCCGGTAGACGTCCTGCGTGACGACCTGGTCGAGGCGGGCGGCAAGGTGCGCGAGGTCGCCGCGAAGATCTTCGCGGAGCTGCGACACCGCTCGGTGCAGCTCCCACAGGGTGGGCTCGGCGCTCGGCGGCACAGACACCTCTGATCACTCCCAGCAGCCCCGCGCCTGAACCGATCGTACGTGTGCACGCCAGACGGTCCGGGCATCAGAACGGCAATCTAGTGCGGGACCCGGACGGAGCTGGCGTCGCAGACGCTCGTGCAGACTATGGGCTACTGCTAACCGAAACTGACGGGCTCACAGATTCCTGGAGCACTCTCGCGACGAACCTGAGGGGTATTACGCCTGGGCACACCACCCCACCTTGCCCGTTGGGTTCGTTGCCCTGAGGAGGGCCCCTCTAGCCGCCCGTTATCAACGGGCGACCTGGCCGGGACCGCAGCGGGTACCGCCCCGCAACCAGACGTGCGCTGGTGGCGGGGCGGCCAGGTACGTGATTGTGCGGCTATTGCCCGCGCGTCAAGGACTCTGTGTACTGCAACTGGTGGTTCTGCCACGTGTGCCGGTAGGTGACTTCCTTACCGCTGGGGCAGCACACCGGGTCGTCAGGGGTTGCCCACCGCACGCGCGAGGTGATCTGGGCGCCGTTCTGCGCGGTCACTTCGCGGAAGCTGTATGCCGTGCCTTCCTGCACCATGCCGACGTATCGGTTCCCGTAGAACAGCATGATGATCTGGGCGGACCCGTCACCACCCTCGGGGCCGCAGTTCCCGCACGCCTGCACAGCTCGCAGGGGGCCGCGGAGCTCCTTCAGGTCCGCTCGTCGTGTCGGAACGTACCCGTTGGACGCGAACACGTCCGCGGAAGCAGGGTTGAACGCGGTGGTTGCGGAGGTGCCGGTGCTGGTCGGGCACAGGTAGTCCAGCAGGCCGGGTGGCGCCTTCATGTCCTTCACCTTGGCGCACGTCGCGTCGTGGCTGCTGCCGCCCGCAGGGCCGTCGGCGCCCAGCATCGTGACGGTCGGCGTCAAGCTGCCGCCCTTGCGTTTGAACAGGGTCGCGGACACCCGGCCCGCGTAGAGGTCAGGCACCCAGTCGACGACCGCCCAGTCCCTCCAACATTTCCGGCCGGTTACGTGCATGGCCTCGGGGTTGGCTACCTCCTTCAGGCTGGCTACCGCCGCCGTCGTGGCGGCGGCGTCGGGACAGGGCGTCGGGTCCTCCCTGGCCGCCTTGTCGGCCGGTGACTCGCGCCAGGTCTTGTCCCAGAGCACCTTGTCGATGTGGTAGAGGTCCGCGATTTCGACGGCGCTCCGGTCGTATCCGAGCCATTCGAGGTCGATTCCCGCAGACGTGTACAAGCCGCCGCGGAGTTCGGTCTTTATGGTTCCTTCCTGCCCGAAATCCTCCTTGTAGGCAAGCTTCAGGCCGGGGGTGATGTCCAGATAGGGGCCTACTGTGCCGTACAGGTAGAACGAGAGCCGGGCACCGACCTTGACATTCCCTTCCAGCTCAAAGGAGGGCGGTTCAGCAAGGCTGAACTTGTTGTCGAACTTGGCGATCCCCTTCGCTTCACCGCCGTCCGGGACCTCGATGCCCGCCTCGAAATGCGACTCCTGGCTGGCCTTCACTGCAACCTTGCCGCCGAAGCCGGACACGCCGGTCAGGGCACCGTGCACTGCGATCACCACCATGAAGGGCCCCAATGGCACCGTGATGACGCCGAGGCGCATCGGGTCGTCCGGGTAGAGCCAGCGCACTTCGCATTTGGCTTCCACGGCGTTCGATTTCGCGCCAAAGCCGGCCGTTTGGGATGCCTTCAACGACCACCGCAGTCCCTTCTGCCTGCCGTGATCCCAACTGGTGTCCAGAGTCATCCTCGGTGTGGTTGCCGTGAACGCTGCCTCCTGCAGAATCGGCAACGAACCTGCCCCAGCGCATTCCCGACTGCCCTTCCCGCGGTTCGGGTCTTTCGGGTCGGCCCCGAAATCGGTGCTGTTTTTCTTGTCCTGGGGATCGGTGAACTTGTACAGGAAGGTGAACCCTCCCTCGCCGTCCGCCTCCATCTCAGGGTCCTCTCCGGTGGCCACCTCGGCCGTGAGAAGACCAGGCGACGTGACTCCCGTCCTCGTGAAAGCGGCATGTTTGGCCGTGCCCTCCCGACGCATCGCCTCCTGCGGCGACACAATGGGCTCGTCCACCACGTTGATGCGCCCCTGAGGCACAGCCTCACGCAGCGTTGCTGACTTGGTGACAGCGGTCACAGCACCGCCGCTCGTGTGGACCTCGATGACCCTCCGCAGCAGCCCTTCCGGAGTGTGCGGACCGACCCCGGCCACCAGCACGTCACCCACGGCAAGCTTCCTTGCGGTGGCGCTGCCGGGTGACAAGGTGACCGATTCACCGTCGACCCCGCGGATGTCGGCAGCCTCGACAGGCTTCGTCGTGTGAAGGACGACCGTGTTGTAGTCGACCGTGGTCGACGCGGCACCGCCGGCAGGCACCGTGACGGACTGCTCCAATTTTGGCGGGTACAGGTCATGGTCTGTGCCCTGCACTTTGCCTGCCGTGATGGTGTATCGGCCCGGCTTCACACCTGTGAGGGTGCTGGTTCGGGTGACATGCTCCGTCATGCCCTCCGGCCCCCGCACCGTCACGTCGCCGATCTTGCCGTCGGGCAGGCTCCCGACACGCACTTGAAGCTGCCCCTCGGACTGCCACGGCAGCCAGCCCTCTTTCACGGCGACGGCACTTCCGCCAACCATGCAGACGACCACGATGGAGATGACGCCGCGTCTCCATCGTGTAGAAGCCCTTCCGGCCATCCCGCGTCCTTTCCTAGGCCACATGTACGCGGCGCACGATACGGTCGGTCGGCTCCCCAGGCGCCAGAACCAGCCATTACCTTCCTCCTGGAACAACGGCAGCCAGAAACGCACTTGAGCCAGGCAGCGCACCGCCATCCCCCGGGTGCTGGCATCGGCACTCGGGGTCAGTAGGCAGTGAGCTGGGCTTCGGCTGCTGAGGCCGCCTCAGCCCACGGAAGCAGCGCAGGCCGCCCGCAACCTCCCCGACACTTTTTTGGGGGCGATGGAGCCGCTCTTCTTGTCCGGGTGGGCCGACAGGACGTAGCGGGTGGCGGAGAGGTTGGACAGGACCCGCAGAGCTCCGTCAGCCGGTGGATAAGCAGGCAGCCCGGTCGTGATCTACTTCACGTAGGTCACCTTCAGCTGCGGCGGGAATGCCTGGCCAACACCGTGTGCACGGCCGTAGTAGTTACTCGATGTGCTGTTCGGGTCCAGAGCGAAGCCACGCGGCCGGACGCTACGTACGAGGTTGGTGACGTCGACCCACTTGCCTTCGTTGCGGCGCCAGTCGACCGTCATGGCTTCTCCGTCCGCGCTGAACGATCCGGGCCGGGCGTCGTGTCCGTGTGTCCGGATTGCAGCCTGTCCACCAGACGAGGAATACCAGTGCTCGAAGTGGAGGAATAGCTCTGCTTTCTCGATAGTCGCCCCGCTCAGGTCCGTGCCCAACGACGTGGGAAAGCCGACGAGGGACGCGGTGAGGCCGTTGGTGGATGAGTAGAAGCCCTGGAGCATCTGGTTGCCGTGATACGAGCTGTATGCCCCGCGGCTGGTGTACGTGCCAGACCAGGCCGCGGCGTAGGTGCGCTCGAACCGCTGAGCCGCTGGCGGAGTTGTGCCAGGGGTCCGTCCGTTGTTGAGCTGGCCCGTGGCGGGCAGCGCGGGCCCGACATCCTCGACGTACATCACGGCGGGGTACTCGGCGCCGCCGAGGAGAGTGGCCTTCGCACTGGTCGGGCCGTCCCATATGAAGGACGTCAGGAGGCGGTGGGTTCCCGCTCCGAGCGCGGATCCGCGGCACACCAGCTCAAGACGGACCCGCTGCCAGCCGCTGCCCATCACGTGCCCGGCGCTCTGGAGCTGCCGTGAAGACAGGGTGGGGGCCGCGGTGCCTCCATCACGCAAGATCAGGATCAGTGCGCCGCCCGCCTGCGACCGCTCGGACTGGGTGTCCAGCACGATCCTGTACTGCCGGTCCGCTTCAATACGCACGGCCAACTCCACGAACCCCGACTCCGTGCCCCCAGCAGTGGTGACGCCCTGCGTGACGGTGTGCGCGACGATCACGCCTCTGGGCGCTTGAGCGATGCGACGGTCGAGCGGCTCACCCTTAATCGTGAGCTGCCCGGCCACCGACAGATCGTTGAAAGCGCCGTGCCCGTCCTGGTTGATCGTGGCGACGGGTACCCCGTCGTTCGTGATTGTCAGGTACTGCGGGCGGCCGGTGACGAGCGAGATCGACTCCTCACCGTCCTGATCGTAAAGACGCAGACCCTCAGGGCTGACCTCGGCGCGCGCGCCCGAGTTCGTGGCGGACAGCACCTGTCGGATCACCACGTTGTCGAAGGTGACGGTTCCGGCGGTGGCGCCGTTGACGCCGACCCGCATCCGTCCCGTGACCGTCTGGGCCGGCGCCGCGTCGCCGATCGCCGACATGAAGAGCCAGCCCTTGCCCGCGGCGCCGTTCACACTCGTCAGCGTGCTGTAGCCCAGCACCGCGCCAGCTGTGTCCTCCCACCGCACGTACACCGTCGCGTTCCGGCCGACCCAGTCCCCACTGACCTGGTAGTAGGCGGCCATCCATACACGCATGCCAGGCGTCGCGGAGAACACGCCGAGCGTGTGCGTGCGATCGGTGGGCGTTGGCGCCGAGCAGTCGGCCCGCACCCCCTTCGGGGTGTCCCGGCCGGGGCTAACGATGCTCCAGCCGCCGGTCGCGGCGATGCGCTTCAGGGCGACCTCACCCTCGAAGCTGCCGTCGGCCACCAAGTTGCCGTCGAAGCCCAGAGAGATCTTGTCGGCCGAGATCGAGCCCGCCTTGATGTGGATGGCCTCGATGGCGCCCGCCGCGACTGCCGACGCCGTCACCGAATTCGCAGCCAGCTTCTCCGCAGTGATCGACAGCGCGGCTACCTTGTCCGCAGTGATCGCTGACGCGGCGATCTTCTCCGCCGTTACCGTCAGCGCCGCGAGCTTGTCGGTGGTGATCGCACCAGCGGACACCTTCGGGGCCGTGACCGCCCCGTCGGCAATCTGCACCCCGGCCACGATCGGCCTGACACAGGCGTTGTCCCACCAAAGGGTGCCCGCGGTGCTGTTGCCGGATTCGGCTCGGACGCGGGCACGTACCGCCCCGTCCGGCGTGGTGAACGTACCGGACACACGATCCCACTGGCCGCGTACCGGGCTGGTTGTGCGCGCCTTCGCGTAGCCGAGGATCTTGCTGTCGGCTCCCTCCCACCGGATGTGGAAGCTCAGCTCCGCGCCCACCCAGTCCTCGGAGGCGTAGTAGTCGGCAGCGAGGTACAGCTGATCCCCAGGGGTTGTGGGAAGGAGTGTGAGGTCGACCGCCCGATAGACCGGCGTCGCAGAGACAGCGTCGATCCGCAGCGACGACGCAGAGCCGTTTCCGCGGGTCTTGTCCTGCGTTGCCCACGGAAGGGACGCGGTCAACGCGACCGTGGGGGAGCCCTCGAAGCTGGGGTCTGCCAGCACGTTCGCGGTGCCGACCACGGTCATCTTGTCCGTCGTGATCGCGCCCGCGATCACGTGTCCGGCTGACACGGAGGAGGCCTGGAGCTCCCGGCCGCTGATGGTGTCCGCGGCAACCTTGCCGGCCGTCACCGAGTCCGTCGCGAGCGCGCCCGCGGTCACCGAGCCCGCAACGAGGTTGCTGCTGTCCACGATGCCGGTCTTGAGGATCTCGACCGTGACCGCGTCCACCTGCATTGCGCCGGTACCGCTTGTGTCCCCCGTCGGGGCGGAATCGTAGTTGAGGAAGAGGCAGGGGACCACGAATCGCACCTGGTCGTGGAGCTTCCCCGGGGCCCGCGGATCGGGGCACACCCCCGCGCTGCCCGAGACTCCCGGCAGGGCGCGGCCCCGGAGGTAGCCGGTGAACACCTGCCAGCCCGCCCTGGCCGGCAGAGGCGTCCGGGACGCCGCGCAATAGAAGTGGGACGCGGTCGAGTCGGCGCCCTCCCGGTTCACCAGCGTGGTGCCGTTCGCACCGAGACCCATCACGCCCACGTACACGCTGTCGGTGCCGGAATCGGAAGGCGCGCTGGTCCGCACTCGCGCCGACACCCGGTAGAGAGTGTCTGGATCGTAGGGGATCGGAGTCGTGCCGCGTACGGCGGCAAAGCCCGATGCCTGGCCGACGGTACGCCCGGTTGGCGCGTCGGCGATGTCCGTCAGGTGCTCCCACTTGGCCCCGGCGCCTAGCGTGACCTCCGTCCAGGCGGTCGGGTCCCCGAGGGCGTCGAGGTAGTGCTGGGTGATGCCGTCCGCGAGCGTGCCGCCGAGCGTGTTCAGCGTGACAGCGCCCGAGCCGATCTTGCCGCTCGTCACCGACGCCTGCGCGAGCTTCTCCGCGAGCACCGCTCCGTCCGCGAGTGCAGCCGTGCCGACCGCACCCACGGCGATCTTCGTGTCGGTGACGGCCTTCTCCGCGAGCTTGACCTCCGACACGATCCCGTCGAGGAGGTCTTGCCCGACGGCCTGGCGCGCTGCCGCGATCACCGGAGCGGACACCAGCCCGGCTATGCCCGCGGTGCTGAGCGCGACCAGCCGGACATGCCGGGGCACGTAGTCGCTGACCGCGATCGTCACCGTGGCCCCGGACCCGCCCTCGATCGTTGCCGCCGGGGTGCGGATATCGACCTGCTCGTCTGCGGCGAGCAGCAGGTGCACCTGGACCCGACCGAGGTTCAGGGGCGGGGTGGCCGCGTCCGTGAAGGCGCCATCCCAGCCGACGCGCAGGCCACCCAGTACCGGCACGACCTGTGGGGCACTGGGTGTGGGCGGTGGCGGACCGTTGAACGTGGCGACCCCGGTGGTTCCGTCGAACTGGACTCCGACGGCGCCCGTCAGGACGCCGTCCTCGTCATACACCTCGATCGCGCCCGCCTCCACCGAGGAGTACGCCAGGCTCGCGGTGCGGGCCTGCCCGGTCAGCCTCCGCTCGACATCCGCGAGGCGGGCCGCGATCTGCGTCAGGTTGCTCGCCACATCAACCCCCGTAGACGAAGCCGTCAGCGCGGGCCAGCGACAGCGTGACCCGTTCTCCGTCATCGCCCTGCGGAGGGCGTATCCGCCAGCCGGTGATCCGGCACCAGCCATCCCAATCCGTCCACTGGTCGTGGATACGGACCCGGACGTCGTCGCCGACCTGCCACGACCCGATGGGCGCCGACGGATGATCGACGACCTGGATCTCGCTCACCTCTCCGAGCGTCTGCCGGGCGATGCGCTCACGGCGCGCCCGCGTCGCCAGCCGGTCATTGCCCTTCTCGCCCGGAACCTCAAGGACGCGTTCCATACGTAGGCGGCCGTTGCGCACGGCATCGACGGCCCGGCGACGCCCGCGCCCCTCACCGGCGCCGAGCGCGATGACCACCTGCGCGTACTCGTCCCCGTCGTACATCACCGAGGCGACATCCGTGATGTTGACGCCGGAGGCGAACATGATGTCGGTGCGCCGGGTCCCCAGACGCGGCCACCCAAGACGGATCTGCCCGGACGGTCGACCGTCCGAGTAGGTGGTGCTTTCCGTCCACTCAGGGCCACCGTCGACCTTTGTCATGTCGTCCACGACGTCGCCGAGGACGGGGGACTCCCACCACTCGACCTTGTACGGCTCGGCAGGCATGCCCACCTTCGTACGGCTGGTCGACGGGTCGACCGCCACGTTGAGATTGCCGTCGGGCTGGCTCTGCGCATACGCCCACACATCGCGGATCACCTGGCAGGCGTCCGCGTGGACGTACGGGCCGCGCCCGTCTAGCTCCCCGTGCAGGTCGTGACGCCGGTGCAGGTAGGAGCCCCAGCCGCTAGCTTCGATCGGGAACTTGTCGCCCTCCGGCTCGGCCCGCCAGATCAGGCCGCCCCACAGAACGGTGTCGTCCCGCTCGACCACCAGCACGGTGTTCGCCGGGCTGATGTCCGAGCCCACCAGGTTCCGGAACGGCACGGGGACTTCACCCGACAGGTCGCCGGGCTCCGAGAGGCCGGGCCCGAACTCAACGCCGGACAGTGGGAGATCATGAACGAGGACGCGGCCGGTCAGGGCGTCGTGGACGCGGTAGCGGTATGAGGGCATGGTCAGATGCCCTCCTCGAACTCGATGTCGGCGATGACCGTCGTGACGATGTCCGCCTGCAGGGAGCCCGCGTTGTCCTTGGTCAGGAACACCATGCCTTGGAGGCTCTGGGTGGTGCCACGCATGTCGGCCGGGACGTCGATCGTGTCCGCGGAGATCGCGTTGATTCGCACAGACCGGTCCCCGGAGGCGCTGCCGTCATCGATCTGGATCGACTGCCCTTGAACTCCGCCGAGCCGGAAGGCGGTGGAACCCCAGATGCTGCCCAGGACCTGGAGACCCGAGACCGTCATGACGATCCGGGCACGGCGGGCCCACGTCGGCACGCGTATGTCAAAGCGGGCGGCCGGCGGCCAGTCAGCCCAGCTGCCCGAGTTTCCCGCCCAGTTCTGATCCTCACCCGGCGATGCGGTGTGCAGCTGCCGTTCACGCCGCGGGTTCGCGATGGTCCGTACGTCCTTGATCATCGAGTCGGTGACGACGCGGGTGTTCGCCGGGAGGTCGATCCTGGCGAGCGCGACCGCCGTCATGCCGGCAGGCGGCGAGACGGCGTTCGTGGACACGTTGGGGATCACGTGGAAGTAGCCGATGTCATCCCGCTCCGGGTTCCGGACGCCTTCGTACTCGGGATCCTCGACGCGCAGCACGAGCAGGTCCGAACGGGCCGAGACGCCGGTCGGGGCGATCGGCACGCTGTGGAAGCCCACGTTGTACTGGGTGTAGCTGCCCTGCCCCCACGCCATGGCTCCGCGGATCACCGCGGAGCCGTCACCGACACGTACACCGGTGCCCGGCGTCGCAAGCTGGGTGACCTTGAGGTCGTCGGATTCCGTGATGCCCTGGGCGCCGTGGCTCAGGTCCCGGACCATCATGCGGAAGGCCCTGGCCGCGTGGGTGCCGCCGTGTACGAGAAGAGGAGGGTTGATCAGCGTCATGAACAGGGAGTCCTTGAGAAGGGGTTACAGGGATTTGAAGGGGGCCCGCCACGTCACCGACAGGCGTGACGCCGAGGAGTAGCCGCGCGCGGTCCACCACAGCTCGGTGGAACCCACCGGGATCTGGAAGCGGTCCAGCCGTGAGTCCGTCGACAAGCCCACGGCGACGTTCTCGACTCCGTTGCGCAGAGCCCACCGCGTCCCTGGCCGGGTCTCGATGTCGATGAACTCGCCGGTGGTCAGGGCTACGGACAGCTGGAGCAGCTGGCTCGTCTTCGGCATGTAGATGCGGGGGTCGATGCAGGGCCCGCTGATCCGCAGGGACGGCCAGGCCGGCAGAGTGCCGTCGTTGCGTACCCAGCCGCGCCGCTCGTCCGGGACGGACACGCCCGTGTTCAACGGGGCGACCAGCGGGGCCTTCAGCCCGCCAAGCCCCTTCGTGGACAGCGACAACGTCAGCGCCGACGTGGCGTCCACGTAGAACCGGGGGTCGACGGCGACGAACTCGATGTCCAGGGGTATCCAGCCGACGGCAGCCTTCTCCCACGACGGATCCACCCGCCGCAGCCGGCCGAACAGAACCCGGGCCTCGCGGCCGGGCCACTTGATTCGCAGCGGCATCACCGCACCCGGCGCCGTACGTGCCTCGGGAGCGTCCGCGAGCTCTTGCAGATCCGCGAGGATCCCCACACCGGCCGCCGGATCACCGGGTGTCCGGATCCCGCAGTCGATACGGATCGTCCGGGCCTCGTACCAGTCGGTGCCCGCCCACGCCCCATCCGCGCCCGGCCGAGCCACAACGTCACCGCGCACCGGGGCCCGGCCCAGGCCCTCGATCTCCGCGATCGGCACCCGTGTCCCGTGCCCGATGACGACGCCGCCCAGTTCCAACTGGAAGTCCTTCAGTACAACGCTCACCGCAGGCCCCCGCGCTTCGCCCGGCGCAGCTGGTAGGCCATCGACGCGGCGATGTCGCTCGCGGACGCCGGGCTGTTCGCCACGTTGATGGTCTGACTGCCGATGGCGGGCGACTGCTGCACCACGACGACCTGAGCGCGCCCGGCCCCGGCATCTACCAGCTTGCGAGGCACCAGCCCGTACCCGAACCGGCCGGCGGTCTCCGACAGCACAGCCGTCGCCCTGCCCCGCTTCGCCGCCGCGTGTGGGATGTACGACTCGCCCTGGGTCTCAGGCTCCGCGAACTTGATCAACCCCCTCGGGGCACCCCCGCCGCCGTACACGCCCGGCTCCCAGATACCGCCGTTTGCGTAGGCCAGACCACGGTTCGCCTTCACCAGGTCCGCAAGGAACCGTTCCCCGCGCGAACCGGTAGCCCGGAGCTGCCCGGCAGCGAGGTTGGCGACCTCGATCAGCCTGTCCTCGCCGAGCCCCGTCTGGTCCGCGACGTCGTGGATTCCACGACCGGCTCCGAGCGACCCGATCAGCTTCACCAGGTCGGTCAGCTGCTCTCCGTCGAGGGACTTGCCCGCGGCCTCCGCAGCGGCGTTCGCCTTATCCGCCTTGCCGCGGTCGCGAACCGCCTCCTGTGCCAGAGCCTCCGCGCTCGCATCGTTCTGCTTGGCCAGCCGTTCCGCGAGCGCGCCGAGCCCGCTCGTCGCCAGCTGCGTCAGCGCGCTCTGGAAGGCGGCGTTGTCCTTTACAGCGTTCTGGAGCTGAGCCGTGTAGTCGGCCAGGCTCGCGCGCGCGGTCGCGGACAGCTTTTTCAGCTGGTCCGCCATGTCCTGCACGTAACGGGTGGAGCCGGTGGCCATCTTCCGCGTCAGCTCAACACCGTCGTCACCCATGTCCTCCAACGCCTTGGCCACATCAGTGCCGGCGCGCTGTGCGACCGTGGTCAGATTGGAGCGCCAGGACTGCGCCGTGGACACGGACTTGCGTAGGTTCGACTCGAACAGGCCGAGGTCGAAGACTTCCTTGTCGCCGCTCTTCTTCTGCGACTTGGACACGACGTCGCTGATTGAGAACACGGACCCGCCGAGCGGCTGATACGACCAGTCGGACAGGCCACCGGATGCGTTGTAGGTCACCTCACCGCCGAAGCGGCGCGCCACCTGGTCGAGGATCGCCTTCGACCGGGCCCGCTTGCTGGACGCGAACGGAATGTACGCCTCGCCCTGGGTTTCGTCTTCCGCCCACACCCGCCACTCGCCGCCGCGCGCGATCTGCGCGACGTGGTTCTCCCGGACACCGCCGGAGGCGTAGGTGACGATCGCACCGTCGGCGTGAAAGACAGGTCCGTCCGCCCACGGGCCCGGCCCGCGCTCGGACGAAGTCCGCCAGATGTCGTTGTGGACGGTGGTGACGGTCACCGTGCGCCCGACGATCGAGTTGATGGCGCCCTGGATGGTGGCGGCCCCGCTCGTCGCAGACCCCGTCGGCACGGTCACCGACACGTTCTTGCTGCCCGGCACCGCTTCGATGGAGAACCCGAGGTTCAGGAGCTCCTGCCTAGCGACATCGGTCGGCGCGCTCACGACGACGGACTTGCCGCCCGGAACGCCCGCGATCGCCGCCTTGACGCTCTCCAAGCTCGCGATCGTCGCCGCCGTCGACGAGGACACTGCGACGTGCTTCGCCCCGGGCGTCTCGCTGATTTTGGTGATCAGCGCATCCAGGTCGGTGCGCGCCATGTCGGTCGGCGCGGTCACCTGCACCCGCCGGTCCTTGAGATCGGTGATCGAGAACCCGAGCTTCTTCAGATCCTCGCGTGCCTCGTTGGACAGCGTCGCGATGGTCACCGTCTTGTGGTCGGGTGTCGCCTTCAGGGCCTGCTGCACCGCGATCAGCTCAGACATCGACACATCCATGCCGGCGGTCTGGAGGAGAATCGAGACCTGTTCGGGCAGCAGACTCGCGGCGTCAGCGAGCTTGCCCGCCTGCTCCGCGGACAGCCCGAACCCCTGAGCGGTGGAGATCGCGGCGTCCCGAGCCGTCTGCATCTGCTTCTGTGCAGCCTGGAGGGCCTCCGGCACTGACTTCCCGTTGGCCTCCGCGAACTGGTACGCAGCCAGCGCAGCATCCGCCGAGTTCGTCGACAGCCCTTGGAGGACGTCGAAGAGCCGCTGCCCGTTGCGGGTGACCGTGGACAGGGAGCCGTCCATGTTCAACAGGACGTTGCCGTACCCCTCGGCGTGGTCGATGCCGCCCTTCAGCGCCTCGGAGGCGTCGGACACCGAACGGTTCAGGCGGGCCTCGGCCGCCGACAGGTTCACCGACCCGCCAGCAAGGATGTTCAGGGCGTCGTGCAGGGCGCGGGCCCGGGTGTCGGCGTCGGCGGTCGTGTCCGACAGGCGGCGCATCGCGTCGGAGAACTTGCCGAACGGCCCGACCGAGTCGGCGGCCGACTTGGCGCCGGAACCGGTGGCGTCCGCGAGGTTCTTGGCATCCTCCACGGCCTGGGACATCTCGCCCTTGACCGAACCGAGGGCCTTCGCCGCGTTCGCATAGGCGAGGCCCTGCTCTGTGTAGACGAGCGCGCCACCACCCGAGGTGACGAGGAGCTCGCGGTTGGCGTCGGCGGTCTCCTGCAAACTCCTCTGGAGGGCGTTGAGGCCGCCGTCCTGTCCGAGGTAGGCGTCGGTGAGCTGACGTGCGTTGACGCCGGCCTTCGCCATAACGTCGATCAGGCGGGCCTTGCCGTCCTTGACCTTGGTGTCCATGACGGCCTGGGCGGCCGCCCCGCGGACGCTGTCGGTTATCGCACCGTTCGACTCCCGCAGCGCCTGGGAGAGGCTGCTGATGCGCTGCTGGTGATCGGCGGCGGCCTGCGCGGCCTTCTGCTGGTGCGAGGCCAGCATGGACAGCCCGACGCCGGCGGCAGCGATCGCGACGCCCCATGGGCCGCCGAGAGCACCCATCAGCCCGCGCGCCGCCCCGCCCAGACCGACGCCGATCGACCTGGCCAGCCCGGAAGCCGGCCCTTCTGCGGAACGGAAGGCGGCACTCATCTGCCCGACGATGGGGATACGGGTCTGGAGCACGGCGAGGGCCTGACCGATGCGGCCCACGGACTGGCCCTGCGCGGAGGCGAGGGAGGCTTGTACGCGCATCTGCTCGCCCCACGACCGGTACGCCCCGACCACCGGTCCGGACACGGTTCCAGCGAGCCGCGACATCGTCGGCGCGACCCGGTTGGCCAGCATCATCGCCACGATCGCGGTCTGCACCGGGCCCGGCAGGGCGGAGAATCCGCGCACCAGCCAGGCCACAGCCTCACCGATCGGGATGAGCGCCCCGGACACGGTCGACGCCGCGCTGCTCGTCAGGTTCAGGGCGGTGACGATGATGTCCAGAGCAGTCGCACCCGCCCCGCTCTCGCTGGTCACCTCAGAGAGGGCTTCCGCGACCGGGGAGAGGGCATCTCCCAGGTTCCCGAGGATGTCGATACCGGCCCGGCTGGCGTTGACCACCACGTTGATCGCGGAAGCCAGAGCATCGAACGCCATGCCCTTTACCGGGGCGCCAAGGCTCCCCAGGACGTCGCGGACCTCGGCCAGGCCGCTCGCGGCCGCCTTCGACATCGACGGCTTCGCCAGCGTGTACAGGTCGTGGAGGTAGTCAAGGGCCCCGGCAACGGCCGGGGTGCCCGCACCGAGCGCCTTCGTGGTGAGCCGGGCGACCTTCTCGAGCGCGGGCGCGGCAGCGGTGTAGAGGACCTGGCCGCTGTTCTTGGCCTGGCTTTTCAACTGGGTGAGCGCACCGGCCAGGCCCTTGGTCTGCGAGGCGGCGATTTCTCCGGCCGCACCGGTGCGGCCGATCGCGGTTCGCATCTGGTCGAAGGACTCGACACCCTGGTGCGCGAGCGCCATCGCGCCCGCCAGCGCGGGCTTGCCGACGACCTTCGACAGGGAGGCGGCGAAGTCCTTCTGGCTCAGCCGATGCTGGGCCTTCTCGAACCCCTCGACGACGGTCCTCAGGCCCTTGAAGTTCCCTTGCGCGTCCCAGGCTTCGATTCCGAGCTCGGACAGGCCTTCCTTCATCCGCTTGGTCGGCGCGGCAAGGTTCGTGAAGATGCCGCGCAGGGACGTCCCCGCCTTGGAGCCGAGGATGCCGGACCGGGCCAGCATCGCGACCGCCGATGCCGTGTCCTCCAGCGAGATCCCCAACTGCGCGGCGACCGGGCCGGTGTACGACATCGCGTAGTAGATGTCCTGGAGCCCACCGGAGGCCGCGTTCGCGCCGGCCGCGAGGACGTCGGCGGCCCGGCCCGCGTGGTTCGAGCTGAGCCCGAACTGGTCCATGACGTCGCCGAGATACCGGGCGGCGTCGGCAGCCGAAAGGTTGTCAGCAGCCGCGAGCTGCATCGCCGCCCGCGCGTTCGCGATCGACGAGGTGGAGGTCTGGCCCGCCTTGGCAAGCTCCAGCATCGCGTCCGCCGCTTTCGCGGCCGACGTACCCGGGATCCTGAGGTCGGCGCCAAGCTCACGAGCCGTAGCGGCCGCCATGACCATCTCCTGGCCAGAGGCGCCCGTGACCGCGCCCCACTTCTGTACGGCGCGCTGGTACTCATTGCCCTCACGGGCAATCTCTGCGAGCCCGGCGACCATGCCGCCACCCACGAGGAGACCCTGAAGTTGGTGAGCCTCCTGGCGGGCGCCCAGCAGGCCGCGCCGCAGCTGACCCATCGAGGCGTTACCGTCGGCTCCGGCTTGGCGAAGGGCCCGGCGCGCACCGTCCGAATCCCGGGCGATGTCCCGTAGCCCCGACGCGCCTCCGGACCCGACGCGGCCCAGCTGCCGGTGAATGGCGTCGACATCGCGGCCGAGAGCACGAAGCGCACCAGACACCCCGCGGACGCTGGACAGCAGTTGCGCCGCGTCGGCGCGCATCTGCACGCTGAGCGTGTAACTCGACAACTTTCGGAGTCCATACTCCCCGCGCGCCTACCTCATGCGCCCCACCGCCCCCGATCCACGCAGACCGTGCATCAGTTTGCGCTTCAATCCAAACCCTAGTGCCGTCGACGGGATGCCTTTCTGCACGGCCGTTTAGTAGAGGGTTCAAGGATTCCTACGAGCTCGTATGGGGTCGTCGGGGTGATGCGGTCAGAACTCTTCACTGCGAACAAGGCCTTCCAGTTCTTCGCAACCTGCGCAAGTTGGCTGCAAACTCTGTTCGCACTCTGTTCGCACTCGCACCCACTCTCCGTACCGGCCTCTGCAAGGGGGAACTACTCGGCCTCCACTGGGAAAGACCTCGACTTCGACAACGCCGCCGCTGGCGTCCGCGACTCCCGAACGTGAGACCCGGTTGATCTACCGGACCCAGCCCGGCGGGCGGACGGTCGACAGCAAGGGGTTCAGAGCCCGCGAGTTCGCCGCCCTGCTCGCCTCAGCTTGCCGGCAGCGGCCCCTGATGTCGTGGTCTGGGACAACCCGCCACCCACCAATACCGCGTTTGTGGAAGTTCTGCGACCATAGCTTCGACTCGCTCGCCATTTTCTGGATCCCGCCTACGCATCCGACATCCCAGTCGAAAGTGCCTGGGAACACTTGAAGGATTCGCTGGCCAAACTGGCATCCCGAACCCATCGAAGGCCTTGCGCCGCTGGTGAGGAACATCTTTCAACTGCAGCGTTAAGTCAGAAAAAGAGCCCCACCGGAGCTATCCCGGTGGGGCTCTTTCTGTTTTCAAGCGGGATCTCTTTCGCTAGCAGAGGGCTCGCTGAGAACGTAAATCAATCCCTATTCGTGTTCTCCAGGTACGAGAAAACGGATCCGTACTGTGCGCGCAGATTCGAATTATCGGAATATGCCAGTCTGGCCAGGTCGAGAGCCTCAGATGGTTTTCCGATCGAAACAGCCAGAGCCGCCCCAAGTGTGGCGCGATTGCCTGCGCTATAGCCCAGAAAGGAGGCGGCCTTCTCTACGCCGTCCCGGCAAATCGCGAACAGCGCCTCCGTCGATGATGCTTCCTCCAGATAGGGTAGGACAGAGCTGGAAACAGCTCGCAGCACACTATCCTCCAGCGATGCTGCCGACACCTCATCCTTGAACAGCCACATACCCACCCGCTCACGGGCAATTGACTCAATGGGGGAAGAGATGCGGCACGATTCCAGCGGGTTCGGATCGTTCGGAAGCATCTCCTGGTAGATCTCAATTGCGCTCGCTGGCGAGATGTGGGTGTTGAGAACGAGCTGGGCGCTGTCCCTCGCATGCTTAGGGCGAACGAACAGCCCAAACTCCACCTCCTGCTTCACGTCACCGATTGAGCGAACGAACGATAGGGAGCCCCCGGCGAATCCCTCACTCTTTAGTGTGGCAGCTGGACTGCCTTGAATGACAGGCCGAATAAGGCGCAAATAGTCCGACTTCGACGGGGGCTTCACTGTCGCTACACCTCGATTATGGGGTAATGGCGTCGAAAACGCCGACTATATTGAATCCCTTTGACTGCCCAATGCCGGTTGCAGAGTTTCCTAGACCGACCCAGTCGTCAAACTCGCGCTGCTCGGGGGTGCGGGACGCGCCGCCCGACTTTACCTCAACCCCGATGTAGTTACCACCGCCGAGATCGATTGCTCCGTCGTAGTACCTAGTCTGGCCGCCGTTGCCCTTCACCGCGACCGTGCGCCTGACTACCGTGTGCCCTTCAGTCTCAAGGTGATCCCATGCATTCGCTTCGGCTGAGGCTCCAACACGGGCGCCAGTCGAGCTTGCGAAATGACCCTTCGCATCTCGAATTGATCCATCGGAATGCTGGAACAGGCCGTTACCCAAATCGATTGGACAGCCCGTACTGCTGTTGTGGACGAGCACCGGCGTGTTTCCGGCGAGTACATAGTACGTGTGAAGTTCGGCAATGGTGAGGTTGTAGGTTCCATTCCTTGCCTCGTACAGCCTTGAGCCCGCCAGCCGTGCTGTCTTCCCACTGGTCGCCTCAAATATTGTTCCGGGCTCCAACTGGCCGGCGTCGACCCAGGCGGATGCAGACTTGGACCAGAACGGGTGATGCTCAGTTGTGGTCACGGGCTGAGGCCCGTCTTCTGTCAAGATCGTTAGGTCTGCGAAGTTCTTGTCATCTTCTGTGAATATCTCCGCAGTGACCGTCTTCGAGGCGGTCTCACCCGTGTCTGGGTCTGTTGCGACTACCTCGTCCCCTGTGCGTACGTCCTCGATCTTCTTTGTAGTGCCGTCGGCCATCAGGATGAGAGTGCCTGCGATAAAACTATTGGGGCAAATGCTGATCTTTTTCGTGGCGCGGGCGGTTGAGGCAGCTTCGCCGACGGCCATGCCGAAGCCTATAGATGCTGCCCCTGCGATGGCATCGTTGCCCGCCTGATAGCATTCGCCATTTGAGTTCGGGCCGGTGATGCATTCATAGAGGCTGCGAATGCCGAGGAATGCCATCCAGTCGCCTGTGGTGGGGGTCGACAGTCCGATTCCGTTGGCTACATCACAGAATTTCTTATTCGTGATGGAGTCCGGGCCGCAGAGGCCATAGGCCCAGGTGTGAATGTTGTCTTCGTAGCTCCGGTGCTTGGGATATACAATGATATTCCGTGCGTTTAGTTCTTCTTGTGTCGGTAGATCCTGCCCTGCGATGGTTATTCTGACGGTGCCGGCACCGTGCTTGTTTCCGCCGCTTCGTCCGTCGGTGTTCCCGGTGCCTTTACCGCCGGTGTTGCCGCCGATGTAGCCGCCGTGGAATCCGCTGCCGCTGGTTGCGCTACTGCGATCGCGGTTCCAGACGCTGTCGGTGTTTCCGATGTTGCAGCCGTCGCAGTAGTGGTCGAGGCGGGGAGGGTCGGGGTTCCAGACGCTGTCTGGGTTTCCGACGCTGCAGCCGTCGCAGAAGAGGCCGGACGGGTCGGATCCACCGACGGGGTTGCCGTTGGCGTAGGTGTACCCGTTCATCTGCAGCGGGTTGGTGATGTCGATGATGGGGTCGACGGAGATGAAGCGGCCGGTGGTGGGTTCGTATTCGCGGGCGCCGATGTGGGTGAGGCCGGTGTTGGTGTCGTCGACGCCGGTACCGAGGAAGCCGCGGTTGCCGGGCCAGTTGCCGGGCTGGGTTCCGCGGGGGTTGCCGTAGGGGTCGGACTTGCGGCGGGTGACGTTCTGGCCAGCCCCGAGGTCGATCGTGGTGGTGGCGGTTCCGTGGTGGTCGGATAGTTGGACGCTGAGCTGGTGGTTGGTGGCCTTGCCGCTGGTGTGGCGGACGGTGGTGGCGCCGGCGCCGCTGTAATAGCGGAAGGCGTCAAGGGCCTGGCCGGCCTTGTTGACGGTGATCTCGGCGTCGCCGAGGTAGAGGGTGCGGGAGCTGCCAGTTTCCTCGATGAGGCGGTTGCCACCGGCGTCATAGATGTAGGTGGTGGTGTTGTCGAAGCTGAACTGCTGGGGGGCGGTGGCGTTGCAGGACCATAGCTGGAGGTCGCCGCCGTCGGCCGCGTTGTTGGGAACATCGACGCACTGGTTGGTCGCTGGGTTGTTCAACGACTTGTCGCCGGCACGGTAGACGAACTTCTGCCTGTCGCTGCCGTCACAAGACGACAGGACCAGCTTGCTGCCGTTGGTCGTGAGGCACTTGTCCAGGGCGCGGACGGTGTCGCCGGTGAGACGCCACTGTTGTGCCTTGGTTTCGTTGCAGGGGTAGATCTGCACCGGGGTGCCGTCGGCCGTACCGCTGCTCTCGACATCGACGCACTTGCCTGAAGAGCCGATGACGGAGACGGCTCCGATGCCGGGGCTGCTGGCCGAGGTGAGCTTGTTCCGGCGGTCCCAGTTCAGGGTCTGGGTGTCGCCGTCGATCCGTCGGCTCTTGGTGTTGCCGGAGGCGTCGTAGGTGTAGTCAGTGAGCGAGGTGACCGTGGAGCCCTGACTGCGGGTGGTCTTCTCGGCTTTGGACAGGGCGTGGGGCTGGGTCTTCAGCGGTGGCTGGGCGCCGCCGGCGATGGTGACGCCGTAGGTGTAGGTGGTTTCATCATCCAGCGCGCCATTGGTCAGGTCACGGTTGATGAGCTTGGTGCGGTTGCCGATCGCGTCGAACTGGTATTCCTGCCAGAAGCCGTCACCTTCCGGACCCGAGGTGACGTCTGCCAGGGAGGGGCCAGTGCAGGCCGCCGTCTTGCCCGTCCAGGCTTTGCTGAGCTGGCCCATCGGGTCGTACACGTAGCAGGTTCGGTCGACCCGACCGGCGGGCTGTGTGTCGGTGACCGAGGTGATGTTGCCCGCGATGTCGTAGTTGTAGGAGACGTCGCTGATGCGGTTCGGGCCGGTCTCGCGATCGCTGATCTGGTTGGAGATCTGCCGGGTGTTCTGGTTGTAGAGGGTGGTCGTCCACACGCGGTTCGGGGCGTTGCCGGATGCGGTGCGCAGGACCTCGCCGAAGGGGCTGTACTTGATGTCGGCGGTGTACCAGTTCAGGCCCGAGAGGGTCTGTGGCATGGCGTCGGTGTTGTAGCGGGTGACCAGCTTCTCCGCCGCCAGGCCGCCCGGGGTAGCCGGGAGGGTGGTCGACTGAACCTTGCCGGTCGGCGTGTAGGTGGTGGCGTAGGCGTAGGTGCCAGCCAGGCCCCTCGTAGCGGGCACGTCCGGGATCGTGATCTTCGATGCAGTCGGCCGGTACTCGCTGTCGTAGCCGGTGACCTCGCTCGTGTATGCCACCCCGCCCTCGTAGTGAGTGGAGGCGACGGGCTTGCCCTTCGCTCCCGGCAGAGTATCGAAGGTCCAGGACGCGACCAGTGGGCCGTCGGCTGCGTTGTCACGCAGCTCGGTCATACGGCCGAGCGCGTCGATGATGTTGTACTGGGTGCGCCCGGTCGAGTCCTTCGTCCAGATCTGCTGGTCGAGGTTGTTGTAGCCGAACTCCGACCGTCCGGTGTCCGGGTCTTCCGAGTATGTCTTCCGGTTGCGGGCGTCGTAGCCGTAGGTCCACTTGTTGCCGGCTGCGTCGGTGACCTGCGACAGCTGGCTGCGCAGGTCATAGGCGTAGGAGGTCCGGTTCCAGGTGGTTAGGTCGGTAGAGGTGGCGTGCTCGACGGCCGTGGTGCGCCCGAGCGGGTCCTTCCAGGTCTTCGCGGCCCGGCTACCCGTGAGGGAGGTCGTGCCGTCGACGGACATGGCGGAGCGAGTGAGGGTGAAGTCACCCCCGTACTGCGTGGTTGCGGAGTACTGCGGGACGTCCGCGTACAGAGTGGTCACACTGACGGTTCGGCCGAGACCGTCGTAGGCTGCCTTGGTTGAGTTCGGTACGTGGAAGACATTCTCAGGGACGAAGAACGTCTTCGAGGGCGCCCCTTCGGCGTAGTAGGCGTTGTTGGTCTGGCGGACAGCGCCGTTTGCGTTGTACAGCGTGTCGGTGATGATGCGGCCACCGCCGACGGCCTCGCCCTGGGTCTGACGTGGGCGCAGCAGACCGTCGTAGATCGTGATGGCCTGCTTATAGGTGCCGTCGTCCTGGAGGGTGTTGGTGGTGACGACTGGGGGCTCGTGCTCCGTGATCTGGTAGCTGTAAGTGAGGGCGGCCTTGTCAATGCCCTGCTTCCGCGAAGGTGTCCAGACCCCAGTGGTGCGCCCGAGGGCGTCGTAGGCCGTGCTCACCTTGCGGCCGTTGGTGTCCAGGGTTTCCAGGACGCTGCCGCGGCCCGGTTCGGACTTGGCCGTCACGGTGTGGCCGAGGGCGTTGGTGATCGTGGTGGTGAAGACCGCGCCGGTCGCAGGGCTGTAGCTGGTCGCGGTGGCGTTCCCGGCCGCGTCGTAGTTCTTGATAGGGCGGCCGAGCGCGTCGAAGTCCGTCCGGAACTCGGTAGTCCAGCCGGTACCCGCACCGTCAAGGGAGTCTGTCTGGACTTGGAGTCCCTTGTCCGGCGTTGCGCCGAAGTTGTTCGGAGCGTCGTACGAGATCCGTCGGTCAGCCAGGACCTGGCCGGCTGCGGCCTTAGTGCAGTCGCCCGCGGTGGTGCGCGTGCGCTGGGCCAGGCCGATGAGGTGCTTGGCAGTGTTGTGAACGTAGGTGGCCGTCACGCACTGCTGGTTCGAAGACGTCCATCCAGTCCCGTTCGGCACAAGGACTTCGGCCTCGATCGTCTGAGGCAGACCGTACGTAGTCTCGAAGGTGTTGCGGGTGCGCAGCATCTGTGTGCGGCCGCCGCTGATCGCCTGCATCGCGTCGGTCCGAGCGGTACCCGTGCGGAACGCTTCCAGGGGTGTGGTCCCATCCCTGGGCTTGGAGGCTGTTTTCTGCATCCAGGGCCAGGTCAACACCCGCGAGGAGATCTCCCCTCCAGCCTTTGTGTAGGTGATCGTCTCGGCTTCTCGTCCCTGCAGCTGGAGAAGGTCCTCGCCGAGGTCTTCGGCCCCGGTAGAGTCCTTGACAGTGATCTTGGCGCGGCTGGCGTCGCCCGACATGCCGCGGAAGTAGCGGGTGCGGGTCTGGGACTGTTCGGTGGCGTCGGGCTTGCCCGCGTTTGCAGTCACACCCCTGTTCACAACGACGCTGCCGTAGCCGCGCCATTCGCTGTAGGTGCGCAGCTCGGGTTTGGCGAACTCGTTGGTGTCCTTGGCCCAGGCTGCGTCGCCTTCGTAGGTGTAGCTGGTGGTGACGTCGGGCTGGCGGGCGACACGGTCCTTTTCGGTGACCTTGTCGACGACGTACTTGTTGAACCATTCCAGCGGGGGCTTCTCAAGCTCGCCGTCTGGGGACCAGTTGACGGGGAAGCAGCGGGTGGTGTTCTCCTCCGGCTTCGGGTGCGCGCCGCCAACGGGGCAGGGAGCGGAGTAGTCGACGGAAATCTCGCCGCCCGTCTCGGTGCGGATGGTCTCCACACGCAGACGGTCGAAATCGGGCGTTGCGTCGGTGATGCTGGTTGCGACGCGGTTGGGCATGTCCTGGACGTTGGCGACAAAGGAGACCGGGGGAAGTGTGGCGGATTCTTGGTTTCCGGCAGCATCCTTGGTGGTGCCGTAGCCGGTGCGGGTGATCGACTCCAGCCAGAGCGGCGGGTGAGTGTCGGTGCGCTGCCGGGGGAAGGACTGGGCAAGCGTCCAGCGATCCACGAGTGACAGAGCGGGAGAGCCTTCAGTGCGCTGAGCGGAGGTGGTGACGGCGGTCAGGCGCTTGCGCGTCCAGAAGGACGGCGAGGTGACGTAGCAGTCCTTGGCGCCCTCCTTGCAGTAGAGCGTAGAAGGTGTGTCCCACCATGGCTGCTTGTCGCCGTAGTTGTTGCCCTCAAACTCTGCGTTGGAGCACTGTGTGGTGCCCTCCTTGATGCATCGTTCGGCGACTTCGAAGGCAACCTTGGCGGCGGGCGGGCCGGAGAGGTTGTTGTTGCGCAGGCCGTAGGTGATCTGTGTCGGGTAGCCGGCCCGGTCGTACGCGATGGGCTCCTTGTACTTGGAGTTCTTGGCGTAGCGGTTGGTTTCCTTGGCCCAGTCGATGATCATGGCGTTGCCGTGGACGTCTTCGACGTAGTCCGCGTTCCAGCGCCAAGCCTGGACGCAGCTGGAAGCGTCGAACGAGGTCTGGTAGCAGGGCTCGCCGGGGTGGTTGCCGAAGACCGGCACAGTGAGGACAGAGTTCGTGACTGGGCGGCTGCCCGCGCCGTCGACGTCGTGGCGGCCGAAGAAGTACCGGGTGCCGTCGCGAGTGGTGACAACCCAGTACTCGCCGTCCTTGGCGCCGTTGGCGACGCTCGGGTCGGTCTTGCGTTCGACCCTGGAGCCGTCGTCGTTGGCAGGGATCCAGGCACCTGTGGTGGTGTCGTGAAGCAGCTCGGTCGTAGAGCCGCCCAGCGACATGACCATACTGTCACCGGTCCAGCACAGGTCGCCCTTCTTCTTGTCCGTGGCATTGTCGTTATTCGGTCGACTCGGGCTTGCTTTGAGGTCGTCCGAGCAGGAACGGTACCGGCGTTCGATGAATCCTGGCTCGTAGCCCCAGCCGTCGCCGATCCAAGAGGCCTGACCGTTGGCTACGGACGTTCTTCCATCGACAGCCTGCGAGGAGTAGGAGAACCCGATTTTCGGGGTGGGCCCAGCAGGCGAGGCCGGCACTGAGAGCGGGTAGGACCAAGAGAAGCCACCACCGCTTCCGCCCGCGCTCCAGGAGCCGCTGGGCGACAGGGAAGTCGCCTTGTAGGTCCCGCCTGCCCCGGACGCCGAGTCGGAGGCGGCCAGGACCATCGGTCCGCCACCGCCGCCAGCCATGGTGCGCATGCCCTGGCCGGGTGCGGTGTCCGGGTCGACGGTGGCGCGGACGGTGCCGGTGGCGGGGTCGTTGGTGCTCGGGACGTCCTTCGCGGCGGAGCACTCGGGAAGGTCGGGGGTGTCCAGGAAGCACGCGGGGAGTTGCTTGAGCTCCAGGCGGGTGGCCCACTCCGTGCCGTAGAGGTCTTTGAACTTCTTGTAGTCGAGCTGGACGTCCACGGGCGTCGCCGCGTCGACAGGCGGGGTCACCTTGATGAGCGCGCCGTCGACGTGCGCAGCCTCGGTGGCGGTGCGCGTCTCGACCGCCACGGACCAGGTGCCGGAGGGCGTCGGCGGAGCCGGGTTCTCCGGAGTGGGGGAGGCCTTGCCGATGCTCACCGGGAGAGTGCCCGCCTGCACCAGCTGTTCACCGGTCAGGGTGACGGGTTCCGTGCCGCCGGCTGGTGGTGCCACCTTCGACGGTTCATATCCGGGCGGTGGCTGGACGGGTGCTCCCGCCCAGCCTTCGAGTTTGGCCGCCTCGACCTTGTCGAGCTTGGCCTTGATGTCCTGCTGAAGGCCGGGCAGCTGGACACCGCTGCGGTCTCCTGGTGGCGCTGCCCAGGCCTGGATGGGCAGGAGTGTTGCGAGCAGCGCCACCGAGACGGTGATGCCGGTGCGCCCGGCGAGGCGCGCGCGTCTTGCGCGGGCTCTCTTGTTTCCGGGCAGGCGGAAATGGTGCGCCGAGAACGGCGACATCTGGACCCCCCACGATCTGCCCACTATGTAAGACACACGTGTGGCAGGAAACTGGCAATTAGCCAGCTGATTCTGTGGCCTGACGCCTCATAAAAGCCATAAGTCAATATCCGGTGTGGCCTTTATCACTTTAGGCCCTGAATACTTGGAACTAAAGATGGTAAAAAGTGTTAAATCGGAAAGGTTTTGACCACCCTGGAGGGGTGACCTTGTCGGCGTGATGCTTCATGCTCAGCTCGCGCAACCCGCACGCGAAAGGCTGCTGGGGGGCGGACCTTTCACGCTTCGAGCCCTGGGTCGAAGCAGTTTCTGAGTGCCGAGGGCCGTGCTTTGGCGTGCCCGAGGGGGGAGAAATAGAGCCATGCCTGTCAGCGATTCCGTGGATGAGAGTCCGCCAACAGCCGTGACGGAAAACGATGTTGTGGCCGCACTGCCGAGCCGTCGCTGGTACCGGCGGCGCCTAGTCCAGGGTGGTCTGGCCGCCCTGCTCGCCGTGGCCGTCGCCGTGCCCATGGGTGTGCACCTGACCATCGGCGGAGACGAGCCGGGGCCCACCTCCGCGTCCAACGGACCCTCGGGTCCGATTGCCGCGCCCGAGGCCCGTCGACTGGCCAAGGAGAGCGGCAAGGAGGTCGAGGTCACGGCTGAGGCCTCTGCGCACAGCAGTACCTGGGCGCAGCCGGGTGGGACGTTCAAGCTGAGAGTGTCCAGCCTCGCGACCCGGGCCAAGGTCGGCAACGAGTGGAAGCCCATCGACACCACCCTCGAGCGCGTGGACGGCGGCTTCGCCCCGAAGACCGTCAACGGCCGGGTCGTCTTCAGCGCCGGCAGCAAGACGCCGGCTGCCGGTGACGGGAGCCGGGCATCACGCGGCGTGTCACGTGTCGCCCTCGTACAGCCCGCTGTGGCGAAGACCGACGGCACCCCCCAGCCGGCCTGGACCAACCTGGTCCGCCTGAACACGGACGGCCATGACCTGAGCGTCGACTGGCCCGGACCGTTGCCCGAGCCCGTCATCTCCGGGCCCCGCGCCTTGTATGAGAATGTCCGCCCGGGTATCGACCTCGTGATGACTGCCCAGGACGGCGGCTACACCCATGTGCTGGTCGTGAAGGACAAGCAGGCCGCGCAGGATCCCCTGCTGGGCCAGCTGAACTACCGCCTCTCCTCCCCGGACCTGACCTTCCATCTCGATGAGGCCTCGCGCTCGGTGAGCGCCCAGGACTCTCAGGGCGAGGAGATCGCCGGCTCGCCGACCCCCTACATGTGGGACTCCGCCGGGAAGGTGGCCGTCACCGAGGGCGAGCCGGTAGCCGCACCAGCGCCGGAGGCCAAGGACCACCCGACGCTTGCCCTGCCGGGTCTGAACGGTGCGGAAGGCAACCATGCGAAGGCCGCCTCCGCCGCACTCAGCGCAGAGAACGTCCTGACGGTGACTCCCAACGGCAAGCTGCTGGAGGATGCGGACACCGTCTACCCCGTCTTCATCGACCCCTCCTTCAAGGGCCACAAGCAGAACTGGTCCACCTTCTACAAGACGGAGGGCGGCTCGAGTTTCTGGAACGGCCAGAACTACAACAGCGGCTCCGGCACCCCTGAGGCCCGTGTCGGCTACGAGTCGACGACGGGCGGTACGTCCCGGGCGGCGTTCATCTTCGACTTCGGCAGCCAGCTCTACGGCTCGCAGATCCGTACCGCGAACCTGCGGCTCCTGCAGACCTATTCGTGGGGCTGCACCGCTCGGGCGTTCGACGTCTACCACACCCCGCTGATCAACAGCTCCAGTACCTGGGACAACACCAACAACGGCACGTTCTGGGGCAAGCGGATCGCCGGAGCCTCCACCGGGTACGGATACAACAGTTCCTGCCCCGACGCCTGGGTCGGCATCGACATCAAGCCCACCGTCGAGGAAGGCGCCCGCGGCGCCTGGCAGAACCTCACCCTGGGCCTTCGCTCCCCGAACGAGAGCGATGCGAACTTCTGGAAGAAGTTCCAGGCGAACGGTGAGAGCGCCCCGTACATCGAGGTCGAGTACAACAAGGCCCCCGACGAGCCCACCCTGGCCGGCATGGACACCGTCCCCGGCGGCCTGTGCGTGACGGACGCGCCGTTCACCAAGGTCGGCAAGTCGGACGTCATGTTCGAGGTCCAGGGCCGTGACGGGGATGGGAACCTGCGTGCCATCCAGATGCGGATCTGGCGCGTACGCGACGGCAAGGTCCTCTTCGACCAGGAAGTCACCCCCGACAGTTACGGAGTGGCCCGCACCACCCTGAAGTGGGAGCTGTTCACCCCGAGCGACACCTATTCCTGGGCGGCGGTCACCATCGACGGCGACGGCGCACGCTCACCCGAAGGGCCGGCCGGTACCGACAAGCCGTGCTCGTTCACCGTCGACCACACCCAGCCGACCAAGCCGACCATCCGCTCCGACGACTTCCCCGCCCCCGGCCCCGACGGCGCGGAGTGGAGCAAGAACACGCTCGGCCCCGGCAAGATCACTGTCATCGCGGGCGGCACCAACCCGGCCGACATCCGCGAGTTCCAGTGGTCGCTGAACCACCCCGTCTACGACCAGAAGGCCGTCCCCGCCGCCGGGCAGGACACCGTCACCGTCGACGTGAACCCCGACAACGCCGGACCGAACCTCTTCTACGTCCGCATCGTCAACAAGGCCGGGAACCTCTCCGACCCGCTCATCTACACCTTCTACGTCCGCCCCCGCCCCGGCCTCGACGGTCCCGGCGACGTCACCGGCGACGGCAAGGCCGACCTCCTCGCCATCGACGGGGCCGGCGACCTGCGCGTCTACCCCGCCGACGCCACCGGCGACGTCGACGCCTGGATGCCCGCCGCCACCGACAACGGCAAACCCGCACCCCCCGGCTACTGGAAGGACGCCAGCGGCAAGTCCGCGCTGATCGCCCACTCCACCGACTGGTACCCCGGCGACGGCATCACCGACCTCATCACCCGCATGCCCGACGGCAAGCTCTACGTCTACCAGGGCGACGGCAACGGCCGCTTCGACATCAGCCGCCGCACCGAAATCCTCCTCCCCACCGGCGCACCCGACCCGGCCACGTTCAGCCAGATCGTCGTCGTCCCCGACATGAACGGCGACCACGCCGAGGACATCTTCGCCACCGCCGGCGATACCTTCTGGACCCTCACCGGATACAGCGGCGCCAGCATCACCGAAGCCCGCCAGCTCTCCGCCACCAGCTGGGCCAAGCGCGACATCATCGACGTCCGAGATGTCACCGGCGACGGAGTCCCCGACCTCCTCTTCCGCGACGACGCCGACCCCAACCGAGGCCTCGCCCTACGCAGAGGCAAGCCCGGCACCAACGGCGGCGCCGACATCAACTCCCTCGCCCTCGCCGTCAACTCCGCCGACGGCAAGGACCTCACCTACGGCACCACCGGCTGGGACAGCACCACCTGGCCTCTCCTGCGCGGCACCCCCGACGTCAACAACGACGGCATCCCCGACCTCTACCTCACCCGCAACGACGGCACCCTCCACCTCTACTACGGAGGCCGCACCGCCATCGGCAACGGGTGGCGCGTCGAGGAAGACGATTGGAACACCGCCCGCACCATCGGATAACAGCCAGCGCACCGCCACGCCTCCGAACGCCCGGCCAGGGACTCTCTCCAGGCCGGGCGTTCGCTTTCCGCCATGTAGTGAGGGCCCGAAATGGCCGTACCAGGGCCTCATCGAGCGTGGTCGAACATGCTGTGCTTGAGCGGGATTTGTGTTCGCCATGCACTTTGGGTAGACAGACGGACCAGTTACATGATTCCTGCGCGAGGCGGCGTGAGGGATGTCGAACCTTCAGGGGGCGGGGCAGAAGTGACGGACCACGTACCGATCAATCCATGCCTGATCCCGCAGTTCACCGGTGACCTGGACGCCTTGGAGCAGGACCACACGGCGATCACGACCGCGGCGGGCACCTTCCGCGACGCGGGTTCGAACGTCGACTCCGAGTTCCAGGGCCTGTCCGCGTTCTACTCGGCGCCCGAGGCGGCGCAGCTGTTCGCGACGACCAAGCCCGTCAAGACGGACAGTGACTTCTTCGCCGACCAGCTGGAGTCGGCGGCGAAGGCGCTGGGCGAGTACATCACCGAGGCACGCCCGATCGTGGCGCGGCTGAAGGAACTCCAGTCGAAGGCCACAACCTTCAGCAACAAGATCACCGGGGATGACCACTGGAAGGACGACAAGGACAAGGTCGACGAGAACAACGGTCTACTCCGTGACGTCAACGAGGCAGCCGAGGCGTTCTGGGCGGCCGAGCGGGCTTGCGCCAGCAAGATCCGCGCGCTGTACGGTGATCCGCCGCTGACGGTCGACGACGGCTCGCATGGCGCGAACATGCACGGCTACAAGGCATCCGACCTGAACAAAGTCCAGGACCTGCCGTGGGGTTCGCAGCTGGAGGAGACCCACCGGGCCTGGGAGATCGGCTACTGGACGAAGTCCTTCGTGTGGGACGGCCTGATCGTCGACGGCATCTGGGGCACGATCCGCGGCCTCGGCACCCTCGTCGGTGTGGACGGCTGGGACAAGGCGGGCCAGGCCTGGACGGGCCTGGCCAAGCTCGCTACGGGCCTGGCACTGACCACCTACCCGGGCGTCGGCACCGCGTTCTGGATGGCCGACGACAAGGAACTCCCCTCGTGGCTACGCGATTCGCGCAACGCGATGAAGGATACCGGCAAGGCCCTCGTGGCCTGGGACGAGTGGGGTAAGAACCCCGCGCGTGCCGCCGGGGCAGTGACCTTCAACGTGCTGACCACAATCTTCACGGGCGGCGCCGGCACCGCGGCGAAGACGGGCACGGTGGCCAAGGTGATCAGCGCGGCCGGTAAGGCTGGCCGGTTGATCGACCCGATCACCTACATCGTCAAGGCCGGCTCCCTGGCGAAGCTGAAGGTCGGGGAGCTGTTTGCGAACCTTGGCAAGGTCGACGGGGCGTTCCCAAAGATCGACGACGTGGTCTGGAAGGACCTCCCGAAGGCTGACGCTCCCGGGATCACGTTTCCGCACCCGCAGGACACGGTCCGGCTGCCCGACGACGCGCTGGGCCGCCCCCAGTACTACGACAAAACCACGAACCAGCTCCTGGACCACACGGGCGCCCCCAAGCAGTCCCTCACGGAGGTCCCGAAGGGCTCGGATCACCCCCTGTCGGAGGTCCCTAAGCGCGAGCCGGTCACCGTCGCCGCGGGTGCCCACACGGCGGACGTTGCATCCCACACCCCGGGCGGCACCGCCACCCACGCCCCAGGCGGGGCGGCCGAGCACGCCCCGGGCGGGGTCGCGGACAACACCATTCACAACAGTCACACCGAGCCGGGCGGCGGTGGAGGCATGCCCGGCCGGGGCAACACCGACACTGCTCCGACGGGGGGCGGCACCCACGGCACAGACGCCCCGCCTACGGGCGGCGGTCACGGAGACGGCCCGGGCACGGGAGGTGGCGGTCACGACAGCCCAACCGTTCCCCACCAAGGCGACGGTGGTGATATCCCGCACCAGGGCGAGGGCCCCAGCGGGCGCGACGGTTCCAACGGCAGTGGCTCGGGCGCCGACGACGATGCCGCGGCTCAACAGGGCCCGTCCACGCATCCGGACCCGGTGGTCCAACGGCATGTCGACTTGGCGAACAACAACCCCGAGTGGCGTCGGCAGCATTACAGGTCCAACGGTCGCCGCCTGAGCGTCGAAGGCACGGACGAGCTGGGCAACCCCCTGTCCCAGCTGCGTGAGACAGGCGATCCCGCGCGCCCCTACACCGCGGAGCCCGTCCAGACGCTGAGCCCCACCTACCTGACCCCGAAGATCCCCAAGGGCGTGTCCACGCTTCACCCCGACTACCTCGAAAGGCTGCACCAGCGGGCCGCCGATCGCAGCACGGCCGTCATCTACGACAACGCGGCTGAAAAAGTCAAGGATGCCCGCATAGATGAATTTGAAAAGTTTCCCACTCCGGAGAATGAACTCATCGCCAAAGAGGCGGTCTATGAGTACAAGAGTACGCATACGGCGATGGGTAATGCTGGAGAACACCTCGGTGAGGATGCTGCCGAGTTTCATGCGATTCGCGATATTGACCCAAATGCTGTCCGGTTGGACGATGGGGCTCGTGGGCCCCACCGGTTCGACCAGATCTGGCAAACGACCGACGGACGTTACGTCGTCATCGAGGCCAAGGCGTCGCCCAGCACAGAACTCGGGAAGAGGAGACTCCCCGGTGGGCGACTGAACGCGAAGCAGGGCACGCCAGAATATTTCGATGAAATAATTCTCCAGATGCAGGCCAGGGGGGAAGATGGTCTGGCGCAGAAGCTGGTCACGGCTCGCAGTGATTTGAAGCTCGACTACATAGAAGTAAAAGCAAATCCCGTTGGCGATAGCTATAATGGCTATTTCAAGAGGTTCTTCAATATTGGTAGAGGGTGATCAATGTGACTGCTCCTGTCCCTCGGCACGAACTGCCTGCTGGACTGGGAAGCCGTGCCGAGGCGCTCGACAAGAGCGCGGCACAGCGCATCGCGCAGCTGGAGTCGTCACCTGGGAGCTTCACGCTGGCCTTCGGGACGTCACTCCTGGCGGCCCTCACGCACTGCGGCGAGGACCCCCGTGCGGCCAACCTGCCGACCTGGGAGGCGTGGGTGACGGCCGCACAGGTCGGATCGGCCCTCTTCGCCACCTCGACAGCGACGGCCGGAACGGTGGACTGCCGTATCGCGGACGAGGTCCGCACCCTCCAGGCGACCGGTCCGCAGTACGCGAGCAATCCGGGGAACTGGATCAGTGCCTTCTGGCTGGCGATCGTCTGCCGGGAGCCAGAGCGACTGACGGCCCTGGCGCAAGTCCCCATGGATGTACTCCGGGCATCGGGTGCCGAGTACGACGAATACGTGTACCCCTGGGTGGAGACCCTCCAGAAGTGGTGGCTCCGCGGTGGCGACCTGAGTGTGTCACTGGACGCAGCGATCGCGGGTACCGACCCGGAGGGGCTCCAGGGCGACGACCGGGCTCTCATGCTGCGGATCCTCTACCCTCCGATGAACCTCTTCCTTCAGTACGTCACCGGCGATCACGCTGGCTTCAACGAAGCCTTGGCTGAGGCGCTCCAGTGGCACAAGGAGTTCTGGACGCGTCTCGACGAGGGTGCGGGCGCCGGTGACAGCAACAGCTTCGTTGCTCTTGGCCCCTTGGCCATCGCCTGCCTGGCCCATGACGCGGGATTCCCGTTGACCGTCGAGTCGGAGTACCTTCCGAAGCACCTCATCGCCCGCAGCTGGATTGGTGAGTTCGACACCCTGAGCACCTAGCGTGCGCATTTTTGGAGACGTGCCCGGCCGGGAAATTCTCGGCCGGGCACATTGCTTTCAACAGACTGGCGACGCGCCCTTATGCGGAGGGCCGCGGGATGAGTCCGATCCGTACGCCGTACCCATCCGGCCCGTCAGGTACCTGCTGTTGCTCGGTGGCGATCAGCTCGCAGCCCACACACCGCACCGTCGTTGTCACGTACGCGTACCGGTCGCCGCCGGCTTCCTCGTCCCACTCCGGGCCGCGGGTGCCGCACTGCTCGCACACGCTGCGCCGGTACGCCTCGTAGGCGAGGGCCTTCGCCCGGTCGCCCTCGGACCAGCGGCCTTCCCCGGCGCCGAGGAAGAAGGAGTGCGGAATCCGGTACCGGTCGCAGACCTCCAGCTCGGCCCGAAGCTGCCCGTCGGCGATCAGTCTTTTCCCAGCTCCCTGACCGTCGACCGGTTGATCTGCTGCGCCTGCCAGGCCGCCGTGAACAGGCTGTTCGACTCCGCGATCGGCCAGCTGTCGAGGAGGTCCTGCGCGTCCTGCACGGTCATGCCCTCCACAACGTTCCCCTTCTCGTCACGCTCGATGTGCGCGGCCGCCACCAGCGCGGGCGGGAAGGACTCGGGGTTCCAGGCATCGCCGGTCTCCGCCTGCTCCTCCGTCGGAGGGTTCTGCCGGATCAGCCCGTCGAGGACCGGCCGCGGCAGCGCCTTGAACGTGAGCTGCACCGACACCTCATCGAAAGCGGCCTGGGCGGCGACCAGCTCGGCCTGCTCGCCGCCGGTCTCCACATCAGCCATCCTCAGGCGGGCCAGGTTCAGCTTTGCCTGGTCCAGGCGCTGCTTCGCGGCGAGGTCGTCGCACAGCTGGAGGACCTGCTCCGGGAGCTGCCGGGCACGAAGACGCGCGAGCTTGGTCGCCCAGTGCGCATCGCGGGCAACCGCCTGCTGGGGCGGGATGTCGGTGGTGGGGGTGGTGCCGGGCATGAGGGGTGTCTCCAAGGGGGAGGGAAGGGACCCGGCCGGGCCTACGTCGAGCGCACGCCAACAAGGGATGGGGCGCAGGGGGCCAGCAGGCCCGGCTGGGAGTTCGAGGGGAAAAGACCGAGGGGGTTAAGGCGCCTTCGGGGCGGCGGGCGGCACCACGGCGTCCTGGAGGGGCTTCTCCGTGATCGAGAAGCTCACGACGAACTTGGCGGCTTCGTTGTCCACCGAGTACTGCGGGGAGCGGGAGCCGATCCGCACCGGGAACACGTCCATCGACCGGCTCCCCGGGACATCGCCCTTCCGGAGGATCACCACCCAGCCCGTGGAGTCCTTAGTGAGTAGCTGCTCGATCTCGTCGGCGACCTTGTCTTCGTAGAAGCCGAGGGACGAGTCGTCCGCCTGGTCGGTGCCGGGGATCTTCGACTCGAACGTTGAGCCCAAGTCTGGGGTCTCGATGGCCTGGTTCGACAGTGACCAGCCGTCGATCGCCGCGATGGCGTTCGTCAGGTCGGTGCCGGCAGTCAGCTCCGCCCGAGTAGGCAGGTGGCCAACGTCTTTGACTGCCTTAAGCCACAGGATGCGCGTGATGCCGCGCCGCGAATACTTCTGGATCTGCAAGGTCTGCTGTCCGATTCCGGGACGGCAGCCGGAGATGAGGGAGGCCCCGTCCCTCGACGACTGCCGGGGAACCGGCCCGCCCCGAGAAGGGGGTGGGCGTCCGCGTGGGGCCTCCGCGGTGAGGGAGAGGGACGAGCTCAGTCGAAACCAGGAACCAAGACCCCATCACGTAGCTCAACATACCGTCGCCGACGTGGAGGTGAGGCAGGGGCAAGTGATCATGGAAGCATCCCGCTACGATCTGACTGTGAACTGCGACGGGGAGTCAGACTGGCGGGAGCGGGTCCAAGCGGCCTTCTCGCGGTATGACCTGCTTGCCGAGCCGCCGCTCCGGGGGAGCTATGCAGGTGCCACGCCGGTAACGCCTATCGACCCGGATGAAGTCTTCATCATCGACCTCGATGGTGAGTACTTCGACAAGACGCGCGCCGGTGCGCACTTGGCTGACGCCAAGCTTCGCAGCTACCACGCAGGCAGGCTTCACGGGCTAGTAGCGCAGCTGAAGTTCGTGCCACCGCTGTCGGCCGCTCCTTGGCACACCTTGCCCTCCGCAGGCCGCCACCGTGTGCGTGACCTTCGCGACGTCTTCGAATTCGGTCGCTCGCGCCAAGGTCGCCAGTCTACCTTCGGCCTCGTCGAAGAGCTGACTCCCCTCGGTCCGCGCCTTTCGGAGAAGCTGAAGCAGCAGGCGCGAGCCTACGAGTCCCAGGCCAAGATTTCCATGGCCAACGTTCTGCGCGAGCTGGGGGTCCTGCACTTTCGGGACGCCATCGAGCCTCCCATTCTTGAGACCAGCCCGTGCGGTGTGGCCCGCCTCCGGGCTCCCATTGTTCCCCGCCCTCCGACGGTAGACGGATTCCTCCACGTCCCCGTCCGCTTCGCCTTGGCCGCATAGATCCTCCATGGGTCTGGCCGAGGCCAGCACCATGGAGAACAGATGCAGATCCACACCCTGATGGAACTGGTGCGGGAGAACGGCCTCGCCGCAGGTCTCGTCATCATCGGCCTCGTGGTCCTCGTGCCGCCGCTGACGAAGGCGGTGCGCCGCGAAGTCGTCGCCTACTGGGCGCCGAAGGTCACCACCGCGCGTGCGCGGATTGCGCGGCGGGTCGCCCCGAAGGAGTCCGCGCCACCGGTCGAAACCCGTCGCGAGGAGGTCGTCCAGATCCGCGACAGGGTCTGACCGAAGCTCCTGCCGACAGGTCCGAAGGGGACCTGTCGGCACGTGGGCGCTGTACGGCCGACAGTTGACCTCGGTGAACTACACGGCCGTGCTGGGCTCGTCGCCGTCAAGGACATGACGTTCGTAGGCGGCGAGGTACCCGTTCGGCGGCTTCCTCGCTGATGCCGAGGTTGTCGCGGAGCGCCAGGACGATCAGGCGCCGCAGGATCGCGGGCTCGGTGGTGACGTCGTCGGGGATGAGCGCGCTCTCGGCGGCACTGTCTGCGGCCCGGGCAGCCTTGACGGACCCCTTTGCGCTGCGGGTGATGTCCGGCTCGGCCATGGGGCCACTCCTCAGGTCGAGACTGTCGTGCTCAGCGTGTGCCGCTGCACGTACGTTACGACGTCCCCGGTGCCCGTGAGGTCGGCGCCTTCGTCCACGACAAGTTCGCGCGCCCACACGGTCAGGCCGGGCACGCTCAGTGGCTGCTTCCATCCGCCGGCCGGGGTACGGCCGAGGAACGCTCGGCGTACCCTGTCGGCCAGCCACTCGGCCTGGTCGGTGCGGGCGGCGACGATTGTCACTTGGTAGGTGAGGTGAGCGTCCTCGGAGGCGTCGGAGAACGGCGCACCGTCCACGAGACCGCCCAGCGGGTAGAGGACGCTGTACGGCAGCAGTGCCGGTTTGCCGTCCACCAACGGAAGCACCCCGACGCCGCAGGGCCGATCGGTCGCCGCAGCCAGCATCGTGCGGACGGCGGCCGTCATGGGGGCGCGGTCGATCACTCGGTGTCCCGGGTGAAGTAGGCGGCGGCCGGTCCTTCGATGCTGAGGACGCCGTACCGGCACAGCCCGAGGGCGTCCCATTCGCTGAGGCCGGGGGTGGTGATGACCGAGAGGGAGCGGTCGCCGTCCACGTCCAGGACCTCGGCGACGACCACGGCCCGGGACAGGATGCCCCGCTCGTGCCCGCCGAGGACCTCGGTCAGCACGGTCTCCACGTCGGCGGCGAGCTCGTTCACAGGGCACGCTCCACCGCAGCACCGAGCAGACGAGTCACGACCGGCCCGGCCTCGCGCATCGCCGGACCGACATGAGGGAACGGAGGCTGCGCGTACCGCCGGCCGAGGCTGTCCGTACCGACGAACCCGTACTCAAGACGGCGGGCCTGCAGCGCGTTCGAGCCGACCTCGGCTACGAACACCGGGCCGGCCGCGTGGACTTCGGACTGCCACGATGCCCGGTACCGGCCGGTGATCACCCGGGGGCCTGGCCGGCCGGACGCCCGCTGCCGGATCTGCGCGACCAGGAGGGCGGCGCTGACCCGTACCGCGGCCTCGGACTCCGAGCGCAGCACGAGCCCGCCACGGTCGAGGACAGCGGCCAGCGCGGCCGGGTGGTTGAACGAGGCGGCCTTCTTACCCATCAGCCCTCCGGTTGTGCTGCTCCAGCCACACCGTACGGATGACCGGGAAGGAGGAGACCTCTCCCAGCGTCGTCACCTCGTAGGTACGGCCGTGCGCCTGCTGGTCCAGAGACTTGATCACCTGAACGGTGTCGTGGTCTTCGAGCTCGGGCGCCGGCAACGGCAAGATCAGTTTGTACCCGGCCCGAACCTCCTCCACCCACGCCCCGTCCTGGCCGCGCGCGCGGATCTTCTCCTGCTGCGGGTAAAGGCCTGCCCGTCCCTCGTACACGACCAGAGGCGCCGCCGCCGTGAGCACCCCCGTCGCCGGGTCGAGCACCTCATCACCGGCAAGCCGGGTCACCTTCACCCAGTCCGGCATCATGTGCCGCTCCAAGACCCGACTGATGCCCAGCTGGTTAAGCACGGGCCGCCCAGTCCTTGAGCTGTGCGAGCAGCCCGCGGGTCAGCTCACCGGGCCGACCATCAAGGTCGTTGCGGGCGAACACGGCCTCATCCAACTTCTGGGCATCGACCGCGTTGAGGAAGTCGATCACCACATGCCGGAGGTCCGCCGGTTCGGCCATGACGTCGGCCAGACCGTCGAAGCCGAAGCCTTCCCAGCCAGGCGACAGGTAGAGGGTGATCTCGGGATCCTCGTCAACGGTCTGCGTGATCCGGTACGCCTCCACGGCCGCTGCCACGTCCCGTCCATCGATCTCGATCACGGCCGGTCCGCTCGGACGGGCAGCTACACGGACACGTCGGGGCTCATCGAAAACGTTCATGATTCGGAGCCTAGGTGTGCGAGGCAGGCGCCCAACCTGGCCAATCCACCAACCTGGCAGCGGTCACCCCGGCATCCTGGCGGCGTGAAGACGGAACACCTCATCGCACTCTGGGCCATCCCTGCAGGGGTAGCTGGCACTGTTCTCGGCACTGTCCTCGGCGCCGGGCTCACCGCCCGCGCCGTCAGGCGCAGAGACGAGCAGATAGCCCGCGAGGAACTCGAACGACTGGCAGACGAGTTCGCAAACGCCGTCCTCGCGATCCGGATCACTGGCCACACCAGCGACTTCCTGTGGAACGGTCGGAAGGCAGTCCTCAAGACGATCCTCATGGCTGGCACGCAGTACGCCGCCGGAATGCTCACGCCGACCCGAACCGGAGCCGCCGCGATCTCCGAAGGCGCCGCCCGGGCCAGCGCCCTGATCGCCTTCATCGATGGGAACCGCAACCAGGCCGCCACCGAAGTAGCTACCGCCCTCAAGCACGCGATCCACTGCTCCATGCCCCTCGCTCGCCACCAGCACCCGGACATTGCCTCAACGACCGACGCCGTACTCGACGCAGTGCTCCATCACTGCAGCCAGCCCGTCCTGGACAACCGACTCCGCGCCTTCCGCAACGCCGTGCGGACAGCAGCAACACCGACTCCCTCGGCCTGGCGCCGCGCAGCCCGCTCGGTACGGGCGCGATGCACTGCCACGGTCACTTACGTGCGGACCCGTCTCAGGCGCACTCCCACCTCTGCGCCGTAGCCACCAGTTCACGCCGCCCCTGGACCGTCACGTTCGCTGCCGTAGCGTGAGCCACGTCCATTAATCAAAGCTGGCTGCTGTGCTTATCGGACCCTGGTGTCCCGCCCTCCTCGGAGGAGCGGGACACCGCCGTTTGCGGCCATGGCGGCCCCGTGCTGAACGTTTCCTCTTCTGCCCGTTACAGAGCCGCGGACTGGGCCCGGACCGCCCTCAGGATCTCCCCGGCGCCCGCGCTCAGGAGCTCCGCCGCGAGAGCCTTGCCTAAGGCCTCGGGGTCGGCTGCTGGGCCTGCGCACTGACGGGTGAGCTGCTGCTTGCCGTCCAGGGATGTGACCTGCCCGAGCAGGGTCAGAGACCCGTCGGGCAGGACCTCGGACATAGCGCCGATCGGGACGGTGCACCCTCCATGGAGCTCCGCGAGCATCGCGCGTTCCGCCCGCACCTGCGCGTCCACGACCGAATCACCAACAGCCTCCAGTAGGTCCCGAAGTTCCATGTCGTCCTCGCGTACCTGGATGCCCAAGGCGCCCTGTCCTGGGCTCGGCGGACACGTCTTCGGCGGGAGCAGCTCGGTGATTTCATGCTCCAGACCGAGCCGGTGCAGGCCGGCGCCGGCCAGCACCACCGCGTCGAGCTTCATCGAGCTCCGGAGCCGCAACCGCGGGGGAACGTTGCCCCGGATAGGGACGATCTCTACATCCGGTCGCAGCGCCCGGAGTTGACCCCGGCGGCGGGCGGATCCCGTACCGACCCGGGCGCCCGATTGGAGAGCGGCGAGAGTCGAGCCACACAGTGCATCCCGGACATCCTCACGTCCCGGAGGCGGAACGAGGAGGGTGCCGGGCGCGAGGCCGGTGGGGACGTCCTTCAAGGAGTGGACGACGAAGTCCACGTCGAGCAGGACAAGGGCCTCCTCCTGGCTGGAGCTGAACGCCGAGCTGCCCGTCCGCTCGGAAACCTGCTTCAGGGGAGAGATCCTGTCCTCGTCGCCGCCCTCGCGGATCTCGCGTCGGACGAACTCGACGTCCGGGGAACGGTTGCGCAGGAGGGCGAGGTAACCGCTCACCTGGGCCCTGGCCAGAGTGCTCGCCCGTGAGCCCACCACATACCTCTTCACGCCCACCAGCTCCTTCGTCGGAATGGAGGTTCTCCAGGCTAGGAGCGGGGGAGCGGTGCCCATGCAGACAGCGGGTCGGGAAGGCCCCGCCTACCGGCGCGGCCGGCTAAGAAGCGGCACCGCCACCAGGGTTTCCGGTGTACCCGGGGCCGGATCGTCCGGGGCCATCTGGGTGTTGAGTTGGGTCAGACGGCGTTCAAGAGCGGCCACGTTCGCCGAGTGGTCGATGGTGGCGACACCGTTGACGCTGATCCGCAGAGGTTCCGAGAGCAGGGCGGCGATCCGCTCATGTAGGACTTCATCGGCGACAGCTCGGGCGCTGCCGAGCCGGTCGTACCGCTGGGCCAGGTTGGCGGGGTCGGTGTCGGGGCCGAGCTGTGCGGCAAGCCACCGCAGTACACCGCTGTCCATGATGCTCCTCGTCACGAAGGGGCGGGGAGGAGCGTGTGCTCCTCCCCGCCGGGGGTCAGTCCGTTGCCTTACGGACGGGCTTCGCCTTCGGTGCTGGTTCGATCTCCCAGCAATTCGGGTTGGTGATCTGCCCGGCGATCGCTGGGTCCGTGACCTCCGTGCCGAAGGTCAGGATGATCGGAATGCGCTCTACGGGGTCGAGGACGTGGACGGTTGCCGCGAGGACGCCCAGAGCGCGGATGGCGGCGCTCACAGGACCGTTGCGGTGATGTGGCAGTCCGGTGCGGCGAGGACTGGCATGGCGACAGCGGCGCCCTTGGTCCAGATCTGAACCGGGTCGTCGGTGGCGTCGCGGGTGATGACGATGCCCGGAGCCTCCTCGCGCTCGATCTGCGGGTCGGTACCGCGGGACAGCGCCAGGGATTCCGCGGTGGTGCCGTACTGGGTCTGGCCCCACTTGGCCCGGTCCGGCGGCAGGAGAATCCACTTGTCCTCGGGCAGTACCCGCTTGGACACGTCGTCCTGCCAGACCTGCGCCTTATAGAGCGTGATCGGCGGAAGCCCGTACGTGCCGCGCACCGAGTTGACCTGCTCGGGGGTGAGGGCCGAGGTCGGCGTTTGAGTGCCAGCCGGGGTGCCGTAGTAGGCGGCCCGGTAGGAGCTGTTCCCCGCGAGGTGAGACCACGCCTTGCGCGAGGTGAGGACCAGCTCGGGGGCTGGGGCGCCGATCGAGTCGAGGTGGTCGATCCACCGCAGTTCGTCCGAGAGCGGGTCCGAGGTCGGATCACTCCACAGCTTCGGAGCGGTCGGCATGTTGGCCGCCGGGACGCCGTAGTCCACTTCGACGGTCAGGTTGTTCTCGCCGGCGAGGGTGAACTTCCCGTCGATCAGGACGTCACCGGCCGCCAGCTCCAGACGGGAGCGGATCGCTTCGACGTGCCGCTCCACATCGTCGTAGAGCAGCTCGATCAGCCGGTCCTCGTCCGCGCCGCGCGCCGCATCGAGGAGCAGCTGTTCCATCTCGCCCACCAGGAGCTTCTGGCCGAGCGCGGGCAGGGTGCCCTCTGTCTGCGTGGACTCCGCCTGCCGCTTCGCGAACGGCACGCTGGCGTCGTACGCGCGGTAGGAGGCGGTGTTGACGCGCCGCTTGGAGTTGCGGATGCGCCACTTCACGTCCTGGACCTGGGTCTCCGCGAAGACGGTCTGGGTAAGAAGGAAGTCGCCCGGGTTGGGGATGGAACGAGCGTAGACGGTCAGGTCCGCGACGCTGACGTTCTTCAGGAGGTCGGAGACGCTCATCAGCTCACCGCCAGGAAGCGGAGCTGCGCGCCCGCCGGGTTCGCAGCGATCTTCGACGGATCAATGCCGCCGGGGATCTTCGCGGTCTTCACCGTGCCATGCCAGAACAGGGCGGCCGGGACCTTCGTGGTGCCGGGGGTGAAGGCGGCCTCAGCGTAAACGAGGCCGGCGAGGACCTGGCGGCCATCGGTGGCCGCCGGGTCGTACACACCGTACAGGCCGGAGGCGGTGATGCGGCCCACGGGGACACCGGAGCGCACGTATCCGTGGGGGCCGGCGGCCGACGGTTCGACGTAGTGGGTGGCCTTGGTGAGCTTGGTCAGGTCGAGAGTGATCGTCTCGGTGGCGTCGGTGCCGTGACGGGAGGCAAGCCAGTCCCGGTCGGCGGTTACGGTCACAGACGTCGTGAACGGCTGTATCAAGCCGCTGTCTCCTATGCGCTGGAGGCGACACGCAGCCACCCGTATTGGTGGAGCGGTCCACGAGGAAGGGATCCGGGGCGTGGTCCCCGAGCACGGGCAGCCGCAGCGGCCGCCGGCTAGCTGGTCGGCGGGACGAGGCCGCGGCGGCGGGCCATCTCGAGTCCGGCGGAGCCGGGCTTTGCAGGCGGATTGTTCGGACGGGACGGGGGCACGGAGGCCGGTGCACCGCCCGGGGCCGGAGGAATCGGGGCGAGGGTGATCTGGCCGGGGGCGAACAGCTCGGGCCTGCGCTCCCGCAGATCCTGAGCGGCCTGCGCCAGTGCCGCGTCGTCGGAGTCCTCGGACACACGCAGCAGTACGACGGCGTCGTCCAGGCCGGTGCCGGTTGCACCCAGCCCGGCGAGAGTGGCCCGCTTGGCTGCCTCGCGCTCCCGGGCGATGGCCTGCGCCTCGCGCTGGCCGGCGGCGGCCTCGCGGGCGTTCAGCTCCTGCTCCCGGCGCTGCACCTCAGTGAGCTGCTGCTCCTCGGCCTCACGCTGCTTGGTGACGAACTGCTCCAGCTCGGAGGCGGAGGTGAAGCCGAGCCGGTCCACGAGAGCGCGGGCACCAGCACGGGCACCCTGGTCCTTCTCACGAGCCATCAGCTGCTGAAGCTGCTGCTGCCCGAAAGTGACCTGCGGATCAGTGGTGTTGGACGGGTCCTCGGGGGACGCGCCCAGGATCGGGTGGATCGGGCGGCCGTCGCTGCGGTAGCCGAGTACAGCGGCCGGAGACAGCAGGGTGCGGGACATCAGGACGTGACTCTCCTCGACGTCCCCGCGCCGAGATCGAGTCTACGTACGCCAGCGTGACGCCCAGCGCGGCCCTGCACACCCCCTCGCCTGGCATGATCGTCAGCGACTATCCAGGTGGGGGGCATCGTGGAAGAGATCGACCGGGTATCGCTGGAGAAGGCACCGGCCGACCCGCGACTGAAGAGAACGCGGTTCGTTGTAGGCGCCCTGGCCGCGCTCGCGGTGGGCGGCGGGCTGTGGCTATGGCAGCCCTGGGTGGACCGCACGCCGTTCACCGCGTACACGGTCAGCCTTCAAGAGGCCCAGTACACAGTTCGCGGATCATCGCCCGGGACGTGCGTACGGACGGCGGCGTCCGAGGAAGAGCGCGTCATCTACGACGAGGACGGTAAGCGGCTCGCGGCCGGACGGGACCCGAAGGAAGGCGAGGTGCTGGGCCCCGAGTTCGGCGACTTCGCAGGCGACTGCCTGTTCATCTCGCACATCGACAACGTCCCCGGCGGGAGGGGCACGTACCTCACCGAGTGGGGCGGCGGCACCAGGCACGAGCTGTCCGAAGAGGATATGCGCGAGCCCGTGGAACGGCAGAGGGAGCGGTTCAAGACGAAGCGGAAGCGGGATTTCTCGGCCCCTCCGGAGAGGTGAGTTCTTCCCCGTCGCCGGGCGGTGCCGAGCGGGCGTCCGCCGATGCCTTCTTCGGCTGTCGCGCGGCGATCCTCTCGACCTCCTCGCGCGCATCTTCGATCGGATATCCGGCGTCCTGCAACATGCCCACCCCGGTCTCCAGGCTCAGCACACCGGCACCGACGCCGCGCACCACCTCGTCCAGGACCGCGCTCCGGTCGGTCGGGGTATGCGGCCCGAACACGAGCTGGACGGCCGGCGTCGGACCCGTAGGCCAGCCTTCGGCCTGACCTGCCTGATGGAGGCGCTGCACCAGCTTGAACAGCAGCGCGTACTTGTGCGCCCGGGCCAGGCGCATGGCGTCGACCAGGGAGTCCAGCGGCCCCAGGGACAACTGGAGGGCGTAGCCGGACGGCACGTCCGAGGGGTCCACCGTGCCCAGGCTCACCGCGGGCAGACGAGCGTTGACTGCTGCCCGCTCCCGGATCTCCTCCACGCGGGCCCGCAGCTCCGCCAGCTGGCCGGAGGTATCGAGGACGTCCATCCGTCCGCCGTCCGCGAGTTGGAAGATCGTACCCGGCGCCACCGACAGCGGGCGGGGCCGCCCCGTGACGCGGTCGACTTCGGCGCGTGCGCCCGCGAGCCCGATGATCGGCGCACCGGTGGTCGCCGACGCCCGAGCCGAGTCCGTGTCCGTCTCCGCGAGCTCGTCGAGAACCTGCATCACCGAGGCCAGCGAGGACTGCCCGAAGTGCTCCCCGTCGGCCACGGTGTTGGAGACGTGCACCAGGGGGATGAAGTCGATCCGCAGATCCAGCCGGTTCAGGACCTCGCCGTCCGAACGGGTACGGAACCGGGCTCGCTCCAGTGGAAGGTCGTCAAGGCTCTGTCCGTGCCGCAGTTCATCGAGGAGCCACTCGGCATCCGTGAGGAAGCAGGTGGTCGAGGATGGCCGGTCAGGAGCCCACGGGTAGGTCCGCTCTATGGTGTTGCTGTCCTCGCGGTACCAGTCGCCCGGCTCCATGAGCCACCCGCCGGCACCGTCAGCGATCGGGCCCCGGCCGGACGGCCGGCTTTTCAGCATGCTGCGGGTTGCGGCCGTGATCGGGCCCAGCTCGTAGGTGATGCGTCGGACGCGGGCCTTCACACCCCGCTCGGGGTCCTCCGGTATCTCCCATGCGAGATGCACCCGCTGCGGGTAATCGCCCGGATCGGCGTCCTCATCCAGGACGGGGAAGTAGAAGCCGGGATCGAACGTACGGAGCCGGACCCGGTCCTTGGCCGGGTCCCATGCCAGCAGGTACACAGCATCGCCGAGCAGGACGGCCTTCCGCTCGGCTGCCTGCATCCGCAGAGCGAACAGCTCTGCCTCCGCCCAGGAGCGCAGCCGCTGCTGAACTTCGGCCGCAGACAGTGCCTCCGGGCTCGCGCCCTCGTCCCCGGCGCGCTCGGCACCGGAAACGACGATCTGCTGAGCCTTGCCGAGCAAATGCGCGAGCGTGGTATCCACGAACGCGGCGGCGTCCCCGAACTCCCGCCGTTCGGCGCCGGCGTCGTTGCCCGTGAGCGCGGCCAGCTCACCCGCCTGATTCACGTCGTACGCGGCGAGGACCTTGTAGGCGGCCAACCGCCGGGCGGAGTCCCGCGGCAGCCAGGTGGCCTCAGCGACGAGTCCACGATGCGGGCGCCCATCGGCGCTCGAGGCCATCATCGGCTTGTAGTTCAGCCACGACCAAGCGTCGGAAACGTAAGTGCGCAGACCCAAGACAGCTGCTCCTCAACGGCCCCGCGCCGAGTTCAGCCTAGGCCAGTGAGCCTTGCGCTACTTCGCGTCTGCGCCGAGCACCAGCATTGCGGCTCTCTCTCCCACCGGGAGTGGGGGAAGATCACGCTTCCCGCGACCGCGACGATCGGACATCCTGTGCCACGCCGACGTCACGTCGACTACACGGCTGCTCTACGGCTCCAGGCATAGGCGGAGTTCAGAGCCGATGACGGCACCGACTGATGGCCTGCACGGAGGAAGCCGAAGCTGGCTATCCCCCTGCGGAAGCGGAGGATCCGCAAACTCCTGATTGTCACCGGCAAACGGCATCCGAGGGTTGGGACACGCTGAGCCGAAATGGCCCTCTTGACGTCTCATGCACGAAATTAATCGCACGCAAGTCCGCATCGTCGGGCTACTGTCGCCCCCTCCAACCCACAGAAGGGGCAACATCCATGCGTCAACTCGCTGTGAAACCAGCAGTGTTACGGGTTGCAACCGCCCTCGCGGCCACACTCGCCGCTGTCGCCGGAGCCACTGGCGTGGCCCCCGCCCAGCCGACCGCTGATGCCCCGCCCGCCTCGATCGCCGGGCGACTCACACCCGACCAGAACCCGGACCGCACACCGGAGCCTAAGCCCGCCGGTGGCCCCGCATCGCTGGCCGCCAGCGGCCATGGCAAGTGCTCGGAGCGAACTCCTGACGGCCGCTACAGCTGCCTCGAGATCACCACAACGGACACGCCGCCCAGCAACGCCCCACGGCGGACGCCCAGCCTCGCAGTCGGAGTCACGCCCCCGCAGTGGTGCGACCAGGCTTACAACCAGGTATGGGGCACCCGTACCCAAGCCTGCATCTGGTCGACCGTCACCTACACCACCTACGTTGACACCAACGGGCAGCGAACGACGACAGGGCAAGCCAACGTCACGGTGATGCAATACAACTACACCGACACCGGACTGGGCCGCTACGCACACCAGATCGACACATCCATGTACAGCGGCTGGGGAGACGCGACGAAGGCGACCATCGACGGGCAGGCGACTCTCACGGGTCCCTGCACTCGCAACAGCGCCACCTTCCCCGCCAAACCCCTCTTGCCGCTCAACAGCTGGAACACCGGCGAGTCCTTCTGGGACACCGCGATCACCGGTCCGGCCGCCACCGGCAAATGCAAGACGATCTGGTACCTCACCTTCAACAACGCGGGCTACAAGCCCGCCGTTACCGACTACTCGATGAACGAAGTGCGCTGCGACAACGCCACCGCCGGACGTCCGGGCATCGGATGCGTTATCCCGTGGGCCGCCTCGAACCTCGTCTACACCCGCGCCGCCACTCCCGAGCTCGCCGACCACGTAGCCAAGGCCCAGGCGTCAGGCCTGCCGTCGCGGCTTACGCGGACCGAGGACCAAGCCGTCATCGACTCCAACCGGACTCAGGCCTGTGGATCTGCTCCGAGTGTCCCGGACAAATCCTGCGACGAGTATCCGATCGCCTCTTCGCAGCAAGGGCTTAGCGCCGGAGGGGCACGGCGGTCCCACCCTGGCTGCGGGTTCGCCGGCGTCCCGACCGCGACAGGACCAACGGGAGTCAGCGTGTGCATGATCGCCCAGGCCGACAACAGCTCGCAGGGCGGGACCAATACGCAGTTCTTCCGCCGGGAACGTGTCCTGCAGAACGACCCCTTCAATGTTGTCGTTCAGTAGGCGGCGGCAGTTGGCAGCCGCCGTCACCGTTGCGAGCTGGCCCAGCGGATGATTGCCTCGCCAAGTGGCGGCGGCCCCGCCCGCCACGACACGAGGAGTGGTGATGACGCGCAACCAGTCTCAAGTGTTCATCAACGAGGGCATTTTCGGGATTCTCGACCATGGTGAAGTACCCATCGAAAGCGTGGACTGGTCCGGGGGCTTGATCGCTCCCATGTCTGCAGGGGCCATGGTGCGAACCGGCATCAACACCGGCAATGTTCACGTGGAGGTGTGCACCGGTGCCCCGATGAACGCAACAGGGGTATGGGAGGAGGAAGCTAGGGCACGGGTCTGGTCGCCAACGGGCAACCTACGCATCGAATCGGTCGTCGATGGGCCAAGGCTGGAACTTCCAGTCCTGTCCACCTCTGGTCCAGGGTGGTACCAGCTGGAGGTCAAAGCCCGAGGCCGCCGAGAGAACCCTGATGCTTCCCTCCTCGAATCCGCAGAGGAGTACCAGATCACCCTTCGCCCTGCCCCTGAAGTGAGCACTCCTGCGCCCGTCAGCACATCGGTGCCGACTGACCCGGACGAGGACGCCAGGCGCCAGCGATTGCTTCGAGGCTGAAGGGAGCGCGAGGAACTGGGGGTGCTCCTCAAGCACCCGAAATATCTCGCCACTGCCGTAGCGCGAAGATCTTTCACTAGTCAGAGCTGGCTGCTGTGCCTATCGGACCGGTGTGCCCCGCGCCTCCCCGGAGGCGTCGGGCACAGTCGCGTCTGTCTTCAGTGCGAACTCACGTTGACAGGCTCCGCTACCGAGACCACCCCGGAACTCACCAGCGAGGCCCTCGCCCTCGCCTACCTTGCTGTGCCCGCCCTGGAAATTCGGGACGCTAGTGGCTATCGGCGGCCGCTTAGTCGGTCGTCGCTGTACTCGCCGATCGTGGCTCCGCTGTGTTGCGGGCTGGCCAGCTCCGTCAGTGCGTGGACGGCGGCGTCCATCCGGTCCGGGGAGTCCATGCCCGCCACCCAGGTCACCATCTGCTGCTCCAGCGTCGGCCACTGCCCAACGTGGTGCACCCTGCCCTGCTCGTACAGCTGGGCGATCGGCTCCGCCCGCAACCTCTTGCCGTGCTTCGCCGTGACTGGGAGAACTGCGGGCATCAGCATGCTCTCCGTGCGTTGGTCGCGCTGGAGCTCCTGCCAAGCCTGGTGGAGGATCTGGCGGCTCATGTCGCCGCCGTAGTTCGCCTCCACCACGATGGCGTCCGCGCGCAGCTCGATCGCGAGCAGGCAGGCCTCCCGGCCCCAGGCATCCGCGCCACGGTTGCCCGAGCGGTCGTCCAGGACGTACAGGTGGCCCTCGGTATCGCGGGCCGCCGCGACGATGCCGGTCTCGTCGCCTACTGCTGACTCGCCGCCAGCAGGGTCCACTGCGATAACGATTCTGCTGAGGTCGACGCCGCGAAGCTGCGCGGCGCCGATCCGGTTGTTGGTGATCCACGCCCAGTCCCAGACTCCGCCGTCCTGGGGCCGCGGCTGCTGTTGGTAGAGGCTCCACCAGACGCGCTCGCCGACCGACCGGCGGATCTCGGCGAGGGCCGCTTCGTTGTACCGTTCGGGCCAGAGCGGGCCGCCGATCGGGCGGCCAAGCGCATCGTCCTCGGAGAGGGCGAGCGCGGGCAAGTCGATGTGGGTCCACCGGCTGCCCTCGTCGGCCAGGATGCGGCCGGCCAGGTCGTCCTCGTCCCACCGGGTCTGGATGAGGATGACGGAGCCACCCGGCTCGATGCGGGTCAGGAGGACGGCCTGCCACCATTCCCACAGGCGTTTGCGCATGGTGGGGGAGGAGGCTTCGGCGGCGTCCTTGATCGGGTCGTCCACCACCGCCAGGTGCGCGCCCTTACCGGTGAGGCCGCCGCCGACACCGGCCATGACGGCGCCGCCCTCGGTCCCCAGCAGATCGAAGCGGTTCGCCGCCGACGAGCCTGGGCGGAGAGCGATGCCGACCTGGGGCCCGTAGGCGAGGATAGCGTCGCGGATCCACCGGCCGTGGTCGTCGGCCAGATCCGAGGAATACGAAGCGATCATCACCCGGTGCTCCGGGCGCCGCCGCAGATACCACAAAGGCGCCCACCGGGCGGCCCGCCTGCTCTTCCCGTGACGCGGCGGCATCGTCAGCAGCAGCTTTGTCGGCACCCCGGCCGCGACCCTCTCGAAGGCAGCGTCGATCAGCCCCAGGTGCGGGGCCTGCATCTCCCGACCCTCGGTGAGGACCGCCGCCATCGCCCCCGGCGAGCGGTCCATCGCCAACCCGCGCTCGATCTGAGCCAGCCGGGCACGGAGTTGCGGTGTGGAAGCTGCGGCTATCTCGCGGCGCCGCGACGCGGGAAGCGTGCGGTACAGCTGGAGGACCGCAGCCTCGTCAGGCCTCACCACCCTCGCCTGCGTCGCCGGCCAGAGTAATGAGCCGCTGCAGCTCCTCGAGCCCGGCGGTTTCCACCTGGACGGCACCGCCGTCCGGGCCGGACACCTCCGTGCGTACGGGGCGGTTCAGCCCGAGAAGGTGACTGCTGCGCTCGATGATCCGGACAGCCCGGTCAACGGCCTGGAGATCACCGGTACGGATCGCGGCGCGGTACACGCCGAAGAAGAGCCGCTCCAGCCGCTCCGCCATGAGCTTGCGCAGTTCATCGGTGCTGCCGTCCAGGGCGGTGCTGCGCTCGGCGAGAGCCTTGGAGACGTCCTTGCAGGCGAGCTCGATCAGGCGACTGTCGCTCGGCGGCTCCAGCCCCTTCCGGTAGGTGTCGACGCCGTACCCCTGCGGGTAGGCCACGCCGTCGGAGTTGATTGACGGATCGGCAGCGAGCTTCCGGCCGATCGTCAGCCAGTCGATACCGGCCAACTTCAGGTCGATGGCATCTGTGCGGCGCTGAGTGATGGCGGCTCGTACAGCCCGGGTGGGGCGGCCCATGAACGTCTCCCTGGGCCCCGCACCCACCGTCCATGATCCCGTAGCGGAGGCGCGGCCGTTAGCTGCCGTTCGGCAAAAGGGGTATGCCTCTCTCGTTGAACAGATTGATGAGTGCTCCGTACTCCGTCATCAGTTCGTCGCGTTGCCCCGAGAGCTTACGGAGGAGGCTCTCGTATTGGTCACGAAAGGAGCGCCGCCACTCGGTGGGTATCTGCGAGTACCCGCTCTTACCGTCGGCATCCATGTGGTCCAAGGAGTGGAGAAACGCGTTGACAGTGTCATGGAATTTCTCGCTCTGGCGCTGAAGGTCCGGGTCCAGGAACCGGACCTTGTAGTTACGGGCTAGGACGTTTTGTCCGTCGTACAGCGGGTCTTGGACGGAGTCGTGAATCCTGTGGAAGGAGGCTTGGTGCTCGAAGGACGTGAACCACGACGCATCAAGCGGAAAGGCCTTCAGGATGCGACGAGCCTTCTCTATGTCCCCCGGCTGGGCGGGGCTTGTTGAGTTCTGGAGGGTCGGGGCGGAGGACGCTCGCTGGGGCGTTGTGGCTGGGGCAGAGGTTTTCTGCCGAGCCTTCACCTTGGCCTCGTGCGCTGCCCGGTAGAGCGCCGCCCACTCTCCGCCGGGCAGCCTCTGCCAGCCGGACTCCCTCTCGGCCGCCGTCTCCAAGTACTCCACCAATGCCGTCAAGGCCGTCGTGCTGTCCGGCACGACGCCGCCAAGCCAGCCCTTGACGGTGGACGGGGAGAGTTTGACCCCGTTTCGTTTGCCGTACGCGGCGACGTTGCGGAACGACTTGTTGGCTGTGCTCCACAGCTGTTGGAGCTGTTCGTGCAGTTCTGCCATTGCGTGTCCTTGTGTTCGGCCCGAACGATTGCCGAACACTTTCTACACCCGCACCCACCTGCGCGTTCCCCTGTTCGCCGGATCGCTGCCTACCCCGAACGCAACCCCGAACAGAGCCAATGAGGAAGGCCTTGGGCCAACCGGCTTGGGGCTGTCGATGAGAGGGGTAGTTGTGGGGAAGCACCGTCGTGAAGAGACCCGTTGGAGCGAATCCAGGTGGCACGCCTTCGATGTGGCGCGGTGGATCGTGCGAGGGGTACAGGTAGTGGGTTCGGTGATCCAGGTCGTGCGGCTGCTCCTGGAGATGTGATCGGGGCGGGGTGGCCGGGTGGCGGGGGGTTTTTTTGGGGGGGTTTGCGCGGCGGGGGGGGGGGGGGGGGTGGGGGGTTTGGGGGGGGGGGGGGGGGGGGCGGGGCCCCCCCCCCCCCCCCGACTACTCAAATGTCAGCTGTTCGGAGCTCGCAGCAGAGGGCTCGTGTGCTGCTGGCCTCGGAGCGTCTGGCACGTCCCGGTTCTGCCGGAGCCACCATCCGAACTGCCAGTTCCGGCAGGTCCGGTACAGCCGGGCTTGCCGGAGTGGAGCGTCTGCCGGGATGGAGTTCTCGCCCCAGCCCTCGATCGGCCGGGCGTTGGCCAGGCGTACCCCGGGTCCTGGCACGTGAGCGTTCCCTTCCCACGTCTCGCCGGGCGCGTGCTCGAACGCGAGGTGCGCGTTCCGCTCCCAGGCCCACGGGAGCGGCAGCGCGCACAGGTACCAGGCAACCGGTGGTGATCCCGCCGGCAGCAGCACCGTTTGCTTCCTCAGGTTCCGGTCGATTCGGGGCCTGTCGCAGTCCCCGAAGGTCTTCAGGCAGTGCTCGGCGAGGTTGAGGTGCCGGATGCCGGCGAGCCACATGATGCCGTACTTCTCACGGCTCTGTATTTCAATGCGAACCGGTTCATGGTTCGCCCCCGATTCCATGTTATTACCCCTCCAAATCGCGATTCCTATCCTTGATCAATTCTATCAAGATTTCCACAATTCCGAAATGTTTCTCGTGGCGGTAATCGTTGGGGTATGGCATATTGAATTCATTCCGGAAAGCCTCCTCGTATTCCTCGATGGGGAACGCCCGGGGCTTGCGGCAGACCGACTTGACGGTGGCCCTCGTGGTGTCGCTGAGCTCGACTTCCTCGAAGTACCGGGACAGCAGGCCCCGCAGGGACTCCGGGGTGTGGTATCGAATGCGCTGCCACTTCCCCCGCACGAACCGCATGTCCACGCTGTGCTCGTCCAGGAACGCGAGGCGCGTGGAGTCGCGGCTGATGGAGTGCTCCGAGTTCTCGTACGCCTTCTCGCGCTCCAGGTTCCGCGTGCCGATGCACACCTGGCCGTCAGCGGCGCACAGCGCGTTCACCGTGAGCAGGACCCAGTGCTGGTACTCCAGCGATGTCGTGGCGTTGATGACCGAGTCCAGCACGACGACTTCGTACAGGCCCCGCTCGCGAAGCTCGCGTTCGATGCCGCGGATCATGCCGACGATGCCGCGGATGTCCAGGGAGTACTTGCCCTTCAGGGTGCGGTACGGCTCGTAGTCCTGGACTTGGTAGCCCTGGCCGCGTAGGTGCCGGGCGTAGTCGCCGTGGCCGGCGCCGAAGTCGACCACACGGTGCGACGTGGTCAGCCAGGGCAGCACCAGGCGCTCCCAGACCTCCGACTTGTAGCGGACCTTGTCGGCCTTCGCCTTCGAGGAGTGCTCGCGGAGCCGGTTCGGCTGGACGATGTGCTGATTCCACACCGGGGCCTGCTCCTCCAGCCCGGTCCAGTCGTACACGCCGTACTCGCCTGTTAGGTCCTCCACGAGCTGGCCGGCGTCGAAGGAGGCGACGGTCCAGGCCAGGACGTCGAACCGCTGCGCCTTCGCTACGGCCGCGTATTCGGCGTTCAGGACCACGCGGCCCTGGTCGTCGATGACGACCGACCCCCAAGGGCCGTGCGCTGCGCTCATGAAGCCGATGGCCTGTTGGAAGGGCAGGTTCTTCGAGGCGACAACCTCGATGGTCTGCCACGGAATCCAGCACCACTGACCGATAGGCCCGGCCTCCGCGTACACCACGGAGGATTCGGTCTCGACGCGGTTGTGCAGGAGGTTGAACTTGATCTCGTCTTGAAGGCGGATCTTCTGCGGCAGGATCATCGCGGGTACGGTGTCCTGCCCGATGGCTTTCAGCCCCTTGGTTCGCTGGTGACCCGCGACCAGGGTTCCGTCCGCGTTCAAGATGACTGGTTTGACGACGCCGTGGCGGCGCAGTGACGCCTGGAGCCGCACAAACGACGACTCCGACAGGCGGCGCGGGTTGTAGTCCGCCGGCCGGAGCTTCTCCAGCGGATATGCGGGATCGAACCGTACGTCCAGTGGGTTCACGCCGCGTCCTCCTCGGAGGCATGGTGCTCCTCATTCAGGACGTGCCAGCCGAACCCCATGTCGGAGTCAGTGGCGTCGACGAACCGCTTGTAGAGGGAGTTCAGGAACTCGACTTCGTCCTGCGTGATTCGGACTCGGATCGATGACCACTGGAGGTAGCCCCACTGGAGGTAGTCCACCGTGGCAGCGGCCCCTGTTCCGGCGCCGTCGCTCGGCAGCTCGATCGGCGCGGGAAGTGACGTGTCGTCGAGCAGCTCGTCCAGCTGCTCCTGGTCGTAGCCGGTGCCCTCAAGATCGGGAAGGTCGGTGAGGATGTCCGCGAGGAGAGCGGTGTCGTACCCGGCGAGGTCGCTGGTGCGGTTGTCGACGATGACGATCTTCGCGGCCGTGTCCTCGTCAACGTCGAGCCACGTCACGGCGATCTCGTCCCACCCGAGCTTTCGGGCGGCCTTCGCTGTGTGGTTGCCGGCCAGGATTTCGTTCGTCCGGCCCGTCAGCGTGCCCTTGTTGACGACGATCGGCTTGTACTGCCCGTGGGTGGCCAGTGATTCCACGATGGCGTCGAGGTCACCGGTGCGAGGGTTGCGGTGGTACGGGACCAGGTCCGCGAGCGGGACGGCAAGATCCGCGAGCGAGACGGGGATACGGGTATTGGTGGACACGGGGACTCTCCGGCCCCGCGCCCACCTTCGAGCGTAGGTGATCGAGGGCGGCGCGCCCTCGACCTAGCTCTGCCGTAAATCGGTCGCTTATGCGACCCGCCTCTTGGTCGATGTGCTGTCAGTGTTCATCACGATTGTGGAAAACATCGTCCTTCGTGGGGTAGTCGGGCCATATCTCCTCCATCGACTCGTAGGGGTCACCGTCATCCTCAAGCGCCTGGAGGTTCTCTATGACCTCGACCGGCGCGCCCGTTCGGATGGCGTAGTCGACGAGTTCATCCTTCGTCGCAGCCCACGGCGCATCGTCGAGGTAGCTGGCCAGTTCCAGAGTCCAGTACATGGTGTCTCCGTGTAATCGCTGATGTGGTCCCGTCAAAACAGCCGCGGTCCGTCGCTGTCGTCGCGGCCCAACAGGGAATGTACCGGCCAAAGGATCTTCGGAGTGCTCCGCTTCGGCGATCGACGGTGCAGCAGCTCGCCTCCTGCGAATCTCGACCGATACCGAGCCGGCAGCAGGCGCAAGCGCCCTCGTGTCGGATAGGGATGGCCAAGATCGACAGGGGAGCCTACGCAGGTTGATCGCTGTACGTCTTGGCCTGCTTCTCCCACATGGCCGCGTACTCGGAACCGTGCTGGGCGAGGAGGGATTCGTGGGTCCCCTCTTCGAGGACTCGCCCGGCGTCGAGGACGAGGATGCGGTCTGCGTTACGGGTTGAGCCGAGGCGGTGGGTGATGAGGATGACGGTTCGCCCGGCGCCGAGTCGGCGGATCCGGTCGTACATCGCTTCCTCGGCGCGGGGGTCGAGCGCGGAGGTTGGCTCGTCGCAGATCAGGACGGGCGCAGTGCTGCGGTAGAAGGCCCGGGCGGCGGCGAGTCGTTGCCACTGGCCGCCGGACAGGTCCCGGCCGCCCCACAGGGAGGCAGCCAGGTTGGTGTCGAGGCCGTCGGGGAGCCGGTCGAGTACCTCGTCGGCGCCGGCGGCTGCTGCTGCCGCGAGTACGGCTTCGTCGCTGCCGCACCCTTGGCCGAGGGTGATGTTCTCGCGGGCGTTGGTCTGCCAGCGGGCGATGTCCTGAGGGAGCATGGCGAGGCGGCCCCACACTTGATCTGGGTCGGCCTGGGCGAGGTCGATGCTGTCCCAGGTCACGCTGCCCGAGGAAGGGGTCAGCAGCCCGGCCACGATTTTGGCGAGGGTGGACTTGCCGGACCCGTTCGCGCCGACGATCGCCAGGATCTCGCCGCGTCGCACGGTGACGGACACCTTGTCGAGAGCGGGCAGTTCACTGCCCGGGTAGGTGAAGGTGATGCCTTCGGCGCGGATGACCTCGGGGTGCTCGGGCAGGATGACGGACGAGCGGTCCGGGGTTCGATGGGCCGCGTCCTCGAGGAAGCTCGCCCAGTCGGCGAGGTAGAGGCCGACGCGGTAGCTGGTGTGCATGCCAGTGACGAGGGAGCCGAGGAGGAGACGGCTGGTCTGCACGGCGATGACCGCGGTTCCAGCGGCGGCGAGCGGAACATGCCCGCTGGTCACCAGCCACAGCAGGGCGCCGTATACGAGGAGCATCGCGGTGCCCGCGAGGGCATCCCCGAGGAGCTGGTAGCGGGCGGTCGCACGGCCCACGCGTTCAGCGTGGGCTTCGAGCCGGCCCGCCACGGCAGCGAACTGGTCCAGCAGCCAGCCCCTCATGGTGTTCGCGCGGACGTCGAGAGCGGTGCTCCGTCCGGCCGTGTGGTACATCAGCGTGTGCCGTAGCCGCCGGTCCGCCAGAGTGTGGCGCTCCGCATGGTGAGCGGCGCGGGCGGCATAGATCGCGGCTGCCCCGCGGGGGACGACGGCGAGGAGCAGCAGCGGGACGAGCGTGATGTGGAGGGTGGCGAGGATGGAGGCGGCGGCGAGGATGCCCAGCAGGGACGCGGTGATCGACGCGAGGGCGTCGACCATGAGGTGGGTGTCTTTCGAACCCCGGTTCGCGGCCTCGCTGTGGTCACACCACTTGGGGTCGTCGTACGAGGCGAGAGGGACGCGGGTGGCGGCCTCCAGGTAGCGGAGCTCGGCCAGGCCGTCGACGCGCGGCCCGATTCGCGCGGTGAGGGTGATGGCTGCCGCCGCGGTGATGGAACGGACGGTCGCGGCCCCGGAGATCACGGCGAGGGACGGCAGCGCATCCCGCAGGTGTTCGGCGGGCGGCCCTGCTGCGAACAGGGCGACGAACGCGCCGCGGGTCGCGTAGAGGGTCAGGCCGGTGAGGGCTCCGGTGGTGAGCTGCAGGAGGACCAGCCACAACACGGCGCGCGGGTCGGCCGCCCAGGCGAGGCGTACGGCGGTCGCGGCGAGCGAGGGCAGGCGCCGGACCATGGTCAGGAAGCTGTCGGCGCCCGCATCCTCGTGTCGCTCGGCGCTCACCCGGAACTGAGGCAGAACATCGTCGGCTGCTTTCCGCCCCAGGGGGCTTAGGAGGCGGCGAAGAGGTCCAGCCGGAGTGGGGGTTGAAGGCTTGGCCGTGCTGACGGTGTGCGGTTGTGTGTCTGTCACGACGAGAGCAACGCTTCACCCGTACGGGTGGAAACGGTGGCGCGGGGTGGCGAATTTCAGTTCGAGCGTTCCACCTGTAGAGCGTCGATGTATGGCCATACTCGGTCCGTTTCGGCCTGCCCGATCACGGCCTCTTCGGCCTCCACCCAGGCGTGCGCGCCGTGAGGGATGAGCCGTGCCCCGAGAACCCAGCGCAGCCGCCGGCCGGTGAGCGCGGCGGCGAGGAACGTGGCCAGGGACTCTTCCAGGCAGGCGGCTCGGCCGGGCCAGGCGCGGATCCCGCGGCGCACGGCGGCGTGTGCCGTTTCCGCTTCCGCAACGGTTGCGGCTCGGCCGGGGAGCCGGGTGGCTGCCCGGGCGACGGCGAGGGTGATCCGTAGCGGCGTGCATCGCAGCAAGACCAGCGCCAAGGCCAGCCCCACCTGTCCGGCTACCTGGTCCCGGAGACATCCAGGGACAGGGACGGCGAATCGGACCTGCCTCCGGGCCGGGCGACCCGTCGGCCGCTGGGCGGGGACCAGCAGGCGGGCCCGTTCCAGGCTGTCGGCTACCTGCGTCAGATCGGCCCGCACCCGGGCGGGGTCAACGCCTCGCAGCTGCCAGTAGCCCACCACCTCCTCGACCGCTTCCGGTGTGCGGGTGCCCGTCGTGGCCTTGGCCCACAACTGGGCGCCCACCGGGTCGAGGAAGAACCACCTGCCACGCAGCGGGCGGGTATCGACGAGGGCGATGCCGTCGGCACTGACCCCCACGTGCACACCGGTCTGCTTCCTCACACCGAGCTCCTCTGCGCGATCGGGGCCTGCTCCCACCACTGCTCGCGGCTGGTGGGCGTGGTGGACAGCCACAGCTCGGCCGCGACCAGGGCGTGCAGCGCCCCCAGGGGCGCTTGTGCTCCGCGCACCGCGTCTTTCAGCGTGCGCCGCGCCAGCTGCGCGTCGATCAGTCCGGTCTCGGCGAGGTGAGAGCTGGCCAGGATGTGCTGCAGGGCGGTCGCGTTTGCGCGCAGCCCGGCGTAGACACTGCCGGTCTGCGACGTCTTGGTGCGACGCTCCAGGAGGTAGGCGGGGGCGGTCCCAGTCAGGGCGGCGCGGGCGAGGGGCTTGAAGTCGCCCGGGACGGACCTCTCCCACCCCGGCACCGCGTGGCAGACGTCTACGACGGCGTTGTCCAGGTACGGGGCATGGATCGGCAGGCCCCATAGCTGCCGGGAGATCTGATCGTAGGTGCCGTGTTCCTCACCCATCCGCTCCAGGTACAGCCGCTCGTGCAGCCCGCCCGGCAGCGGCTCCGGACCGGAAGTGACCGCCTGCCCCGCGAGGAGGAGGGCCAGCGCGGTGCCGCCGTCGCCGGTCAGCCACGCCGCGGAGGGCAGAGTGCCACACCAGGCGAGAGAGCCTGCGGGCGCGGGCTGGGGCTCCGGGGCCGCGCCCTTGATGTGGTTGGAGAGTGAGGCCAAGGCCTGCTCGTACGTGGTCCGCTCTGTTCGTCGGGCCGCGGTCACTACGGAGTGCACGGAGCACCGGCGCTCCCGGGCGAATGCGGCCAGACGCCGGAGTGCCTCCCGCCGGCGTCCGGAGCGGTACAGGTCGATACTCATGGCCGGGACGGCGCTCAGGACGTCATCGCCGCCGCGTCCGGTCAGGTGGGTGCCCGAGCCGTAGCCGAGGGCAGGCGCCAAGTGCGCCCGCTTGATCCCCAGCAGGCCGAGGGTGAGGGAAGGACTGTCCGTGACGGGCAGCATGGACAGGTCATCGAGCTGGTCGAAGTGCTGGACCAGCTCTGTGACACCGTTGACCTGGGCGTGGGTGATCGTCGTGGGGAAGTCGGCGGCCACCCGGCGGGCATAGATCCCGTCGTCTTCCTCGGACATGTGATCGTCGGTATAGGTGATGGCGAGCAGGGGCCTGTGGGCGGCGGCCAGACTGGTGATGGTGCCGCTGTCCATGCCGCCGGATAGGTCGGAGGAGATGCTGCGGTTCAGGGTGGTCCGGCGTACCACGGCGGTCGACAGTTGCTCGGCCAACGCTTCGGCTCCCTCCACGAAGGTCAGCCGGTCGTCGCCTCGGGGGACGTGCTCGGTTCGGGGCTGCGCGCCGGGCTCCAGGACGAGGGCGTGCCCGGGGCGCACCCGGTGGACGCCTTCGAAGTAGCTGTGCGGGCCGAGGTGGTCGACGCCGCGCAGGCACAGCGCGGCCAGCAGCCGGACCTCGTCGATGCAGCCGCCGGTGTACGCGGCCAGGACCAGGGCGGAGGTGGACCACAGGACCTCGTCGCCGTCCACCACCCAGTGCACGGCGATCGTCCCGGCCCGGTCTCCGGCCACCCGTACGGTGCTTCCCGAGCGCACCACCGCGAGGTAGGAGCCGGGCAGCTGTGTGGCGTGCGCCCAGCGTCCTCGCTCCGCCGAGTCCCGCGCCTCGTTCAGTTCCCGCTGCGTACCCAGGCAGCAGCCGGCGGTCAGGACCTCGGCACTGCCGCCCAGTGCGGGCCCGCTGCGGATGTCGGCGCCGTGGTGGCCCACTGTCCAGATCCGGCACAGGCCCTCGAAGTTCCGTTCCTCACTGTTCCGGGGGCGCCAGCCACCTGCCCGGGCCGACCCGCCGCGCCCTGTGTCGAACGCCCCGACGACGTACCTCATCCCGATCCTCCCCTGACTGCCGCCTGTAGTGCCGGTCATGGGCGAGCGCCCAGAGCCACCGGCCATCGCCGGGGCTCTGGGCGCCCGCTCAGCTACTCACGCCCTGCGAGCCAGCGGATTACTCCCAGTACTGGGTGTCGTCCGCGTTGTTGGCGCCAGCCGAACCGAGGGTGACGGCGGTGACGGTGCCGAGCTCGGTCAGCGCCGGCGTGACGTACTCGGCGGGCTTGGCGACGATCTCGGTGGCGATGAAGTCCATGACTGTCTCCTTGAGGAGTCGATGTGTGGGTCCCCCCGCGGGCCGGGCGGCGCTTCCTCCGCCCGACCCCTTGGACTCCTCTATGACACCGCGCAGCAACTGCGTTCGACAGAGACGAAGTTGGGGCCTTTCTTGGATGCGGTCTGGGAGGGATCTGGTAGCGAGTTGGGATCCCGAATGGTCAGCTGCGGTGCAGCAGTTCCAGTACGGCCTGCTGATAGACCGCGTACACCGTCGGCAGCGAGGCCAGGTCCGCACGCTCGTTCAAGCCGTGCAGCCCCTTGTACGGCACGCCGAAGCCGGCGGTGGCGGCGATGTCGTGCTTGGCGAGGAGATTGCCGATGTTGGACGGGCCCGCGACCTTCGGCCGTACCGAGAGCCCGAAGGAGGTCGCGGCGTCGATGAGGGCGGCTGCGGGCTGCTCGTCCGGCTGGAGCCGGAACGGCGGCCACACGGCGACGGTATCGACCTGGGTGGGGAGCGGCCCGGGCATCTCGGCGTCCAGTTCGGCAGTCGCCTTGCGGACGAGCGTCTCCGCGTCCCCGGCGTCGAAGGACGGAGTCAGGCGGAGGTCGACGTTCACCGAGCACAAGCCCGGCGTCACGGAAAAGCCTTGCCCCCCGGTGATGGCGGTGACGGTCAGCTTCGGCGGGAGCGGAAACCCTGAGCCGTCGCCGACGTCGGGGAGCTCGGCCGCGTCGAGTAGCTGCACCAGGCGGGCGGCACGGCTGATCGCGCTGACGGTCGTCCGGCTGGAGCCGGAGTGGCCCGAGGGTGCGTGTACGGAGATCGTGGCGCGCCACAGCCCGCGCCCGCCGACGACCACTTCGTCCATGCCCGGGTAGCCGATCATCACCCCAGCCGGGCGGGCGGCCCGGTCGTCGGCCAGGTAGGCGAGCGCCCCACCGAACCCGCCGGTGTGCTCGTCGACGTCCAGGAGCACGGCCAGCCCGCCGGCGAAGTCGCCCCGGTGGCCGTGGAGATCAGCGGCGATGTGACAGAAGACGGAAGCGGCGAGTTTGGAGTCGGCGGCGCCCCGGCCGCGCAGCCAGCCTTCGTGGATGTCGCCGATCGTGGGAGGGAAGTCCCAGGATGCCTCGTCCCCGAAGGGGGCTGTATCGAGGCAGGCGTCCAGCGTCCACCACATGCCGGACCTGGTGCCCGCGATCTCCACGAGCAGGCCGACAAGTTGGCCTTCATCGTCGTGCAGGCGCCGGTGCGGAAGTGATCGCCCGGCCAGCCATGTCTCGAGGACGTCGAGGACGGGCGCGTAGTCGTCAATCCCACCGCGTGAGGGTTGCCGGATCAGGTCCTGAGCCAGCTGGATGACGGACTCGGACTGCTGGGTGGCGGCTTCCACCAGGTCGTTGCTCACGCTTCTCCTTGCCACAGAGCTCCCCCGTGCCGGACCGGCAGGGCACGAACAGCCTCTATCGTCTCCACAGGGCGGGCAGAAGCGCACGCTTCTCGCCCATGCTGGAGGAGGCCCACAGCGGCCTCCTGGCTGAGCAGGACCCCGCAGTCGAAGCCCTCGGCACCGTGGAACGACGGAAGCGGTACCACGGCCGCCCGCTCGGAGGCCACGAAGAATCGCTCCATGGCGGCATCCGGTTGCACGAGCCCGACGTGCAGCGTCTTGACCCCGTTGCGCCGCTCGGACGGGTCGCGTAACTCAAGTAGCCGTACCAGGTGTTCCGTGAGCTGCGGATGACGGGGCGGCCCGTAGAGGATGCGGTAGTGCACCAGGTCGGGGTTCTGGGCGACGGTGGACTCGATGGCTCCCAGGTATGCCTTCTCCCGGCTCCGAGAGCCGGTCACCACCAACTGCTCGGTTGCGTCGGCCGCCACGTTCACCATGGCCTCGACCAGGTCGGCGTACCGGGTGAGCAGCCGCACCACCACATCGGTGCCGGTCGCCTCCAGTACGCTCGCCGAACGCTGCCCGTCCTGGTGGGCGAACAGGACTTCGGAGCGTTTGGCGTACAGCGTGCACAGGCCACGCCGATTCTTCGCGCCGGTCCGTTTGCGTCCAGACTCCCAGGCACTCAGGAGGCTCGCGTCGGTGGCGCCTCCGGTGATGTCGTTGAGCTCGTCCGCGGCCTCCTCCAACGTGAGGTTCCGGGCGATCCGGGCACGCCTGAGTGCCGAGTCGGATGGAACGATGCCGGTCATCAGGCCCCCAGCAGGGTCGCGGCGTCATGGGAAGGGCGCCGTACGCCGGCACCGGAAACAGTGTTGCTCCCCGTGCCCTTAACGCACAGGCGCAGTAAGGAAACTGGCCGAGGAGACACCTTCGAGGCGGAGCAGAAGGGCGGTCCGGCGGTCGCCGGGGCTCAGCCCGCTGAGCCCCGGGGGTGTAGCCGGAGCCACGCGGTGAGAGCGGCCTGGAGATCGAGGACTTCCGCGTGTGAGAGGTTGTCGCCTGCTGACCCGACGTGCAGACGTACGGAGTCATGGGTGACCCTCCACCCGACCGCGCGGGCCCGGGGCGAGGTGAGGATTTGATTGTGCGCGAGGGTGTGCAAAGCGGCCTCTACGCGAGGAGACATCGGTGATATCGATCTGGCGCGTGGGATGGAATGGGCAGGTCGGACGGGCAGGCCGATCGTCGTGTAGAAGGAGCGGATCGCGTCTTCCAGTTGGCCACATGAGGCAGGAGCTCGACCGACGAACTCACTGAGGAGTTCGGGGTGCCGTGGCGGTGCGTTCTCGCCGTATGGCTGGGGGTGGAGGGGGTGCTCGTCTTCTTTGAGCTGAATACAGGCCGGTGCGATGAGTACGCGGGTGTACCCGTCCTTGATGAGCTGGGCGTGGACTTCTCGTAGCCGCGCGGCCTGCCGCGGGACGGGATGCGGATCGACGCCGGCAACGGGCACGGCAGGCTTACTCAACTGGGGGGTCATTCCATAGAGGCCGTTGCCGCGATGTAGAACGCCGGCGCCAGTCAGGAGCAGCGTCACCTGGCGGCCGCGCTTGTCGCTGCCGAGTCGGAATCCGACCACGGTCGTGGCCATGGGCTCTCCCTAGATGATGCTCGCTGCCGGTTCCGAGTTTGCCAGCCGGAAGCCCTCCATATGGGGCGTTCCGCTGACCCGCGGCACGAGGCCGCACGCTGCGGGGATTCGTCGGCGAGCCGAGAGTCCGGTCTCAGCGGTGGTGCCGCTTGGGAGCGGTTGCGGCGAGAGCGGGCATGGGCACCAGAATCGACGGGCCGAGGGGGCGGAGAGCATGCGGCCCTGCGAACTCCGCCGGGCGGTCGGTTCACGTGTGCAGTGGGACCCCGCCGAGGGGGGAGTCGGCGGGGTCCTGTTGAGACAGTAGCTCTTCGAGGTTGTGGATCAGGGATTTCAGCTGGGGGCGAGGAGGCGGGTCTGTGTGTAGGCGCCGCCGCTCACGCCGTGACCACCCATGCCAGGGCGCGGGCCTCCCGTCGTAGCTCGACGAGGGCAGCGTAGGGAGTGGCCTGGAGCGGTCCAGTAGGGGTGGGCGTACAGGTCGCGGAGCCCCTGGATGAGCTGGCACCGGAGCGCGGCGGTGCCGCAGGTCGAAGGCTGCTGGGCGAGAGCCGCGTAGGTCTGGATCACTCGGATCTGGGTCAGCAGAAGAACCGGAAGAGAAAGGCCTCCAGGGGCGGTCGGCCCGTCAGCCACGACCCGGACCTCTACAAAGAGGCGGAACATCGTCGAGCGCCTGATCAACAAGCTGAAAGCCTGGCGAGGCATCGCACCCGGTACGACAAGACCCCGGACAGCTACCTCGCCGGACTTTACCTAAGCGCCTCGATGATCTGGCCCAAGGACCTCACCCGAACCACCCGTTGAATCCGCTCTCTAGCTCGCGACTCGGTCGTGCGGGCGCCAGCCCAGCACTTTTGGGAACGACCGTATGACGGGTGGGGCGTGCCTTACGGAGTGGCCCTGGGGAAAGCTATCTGCCTGTGGCCGGGACAGGCCGGAGATGGGGCTGGGGGGATGCGCTGGTGGCGCCCTTCGGGTGATGATCCTCCCTGGACGGGTTCGGGCGTGGGGCTGGGCAGGTCTGGGCGGGGCAGGGGGAGACGCAGTGATGGAGGGTCAATTTCTCGGCGGCCGGTACCGGCTGGGGCGCCAGCTCGGCGAGGGTGGCATGGGTCAGGTGTGGGAGGCCGTCGATGAGAGCCTGGATCGGCCCGTTGCGGTCAAGGTCATCTCCCTGCTCGCCGGCGGCGGCACCCGCGGGCAGGACGTGCGCGCCAGGTTCCTGCGCGAGGCACGCATTACGGCCCGCCTCCAGCACGCCAACGTCGTGACGATTCACGACCTCGGCGAACTGGGCGAAGCCGAGGGCAAGGCCCCGTTCCTGGTCATGGAGCTGGTCCGCGGCGAAGGCCTGGACGAGGTACTGCGCCGCGGACCCGTTTCTCCACCCCTGGTGGCTCGCTGGAGCGTCCAGATATGCGACGCGTTGGCCGCCGCGCACGACGCCGGGATCATGCATCGGGACATCAAGCCGTCCAATGTCCTCCTCACCCCGTCCGGCACCGTCAAGGTCCTCGACTTAGGCATCGCCCGGGCCGCCGACCCCGCGGTGACCGGCGACCGTCTGACCCAGACCGGCTTCATCGTCGGCACGCCCGCCTATATGGCCCCCGAACAGGCGCGCGGCTTCCCGGAGCCCAGCAGTGACCTGTACGCGCTCGGCTGCCTGATCTTCGAACTGCTCACGGGCCGCCTGCCGTTCCAGGCCCCCGACACGGTCGGCTACCTCTCGGCGCACCTCACCGAACAACCCCCGCCACCCAGCTCCGTCTCTTCTGACATCCCTGCGGCCTGGGACGAGATCGTCCTGACCCTGCTGCGCAAGGAACCCGCCCGGCGCTACCCGGACGCCGGCGCCCTCGCATGCGCCCTGCGGCAGCTGGACCTCCCTCCCGCGCACGCGGCGCCCGCCCCTCCGGTCCCGGTCCTCACTGCCCCGCTCACGGTCGCGGATCCGGATCCGGCCCCGCCCGTCCCCGCAGCCTGGCGCGATGCGCCGATGCGGTTCGGTCTCCCGGCGGTCGTGCTCCTGCTGACGTTCACTTCCGGCAGTGACGGATTCACCTTGCTCAGTGCGAGCGACTCTTTCGCCAGCGTCTTCATCCCGTTGACGGCCCTTCTGGGATGCGCAGCGGCCCTCACGCCACGTTCTGGAATCGTGCTCCGCGCGGTGGGTTACGTGGTCGGAGCATTCGTGGCCGTCATCACCGCTACGGCTTTCCACACTATGACCTCCTCCTTGGGGTGGGCTTACACGGATGGCGAGGGGTGGTACGAGTGGACGATGTTCCCCGTAGCACTCTCGACTTACGTTTACCGCGAGGTCGCCACCCGGCGGCGCGCCAAGCTCACGCCGTAGCGGTTCGGCAGGCGTAGCCCCGCGCTCTGTGGCCGAGTTCTATGCTGTCGGGCTCTGCGACGCAGCCGCCGTTCGACCCGAAGTCCACGGGAGAGGAGTGCGGTTGCCCTCTCGCGTACGACGGCTTCGTCTGGGCAGGTCGGCCATCCGCCGGGGTCGGCTATCCCGGCGCGCCTGTGAAGGTGGGGCGCCCTCAGCATGGCCTTCTCCAAAGCGGTGCTGACGTCCTGGCCCAGGTGTACTCCGGCGGCGTCGTGGCGGCGCGCGAAGCCAGATCACCCCTTCGAAGTGCTGCCGCAGCCGCTCAGGGTACGGGCCGTACTCGCCGGCCGACAGGTACGGCCGGACGAACTCCCAGCCGACATCAGTGAGTTGCACTCGAGTCACACACGAGGAACTACCAGTCCAGACTCGCCGCGAGGCCCGAATCCCGCAGATTGATCACAACCGGATACGCACCCTAAGGGCTTGCAGGGAATTAACTTGCTTGCGAACACCTTGCCTGAGCTGCGGTGTCAAGAGCTGAGGCACGTAACTTATTGTCCTGCAAGCCCTTAGGGTCGAGCCGATTGCCCAGCTGTATCAGCAGGGGCGGGTGCATCATGTTGCCAGTGGCCGCAGCTGAAGCATCAGATGGTGGTCTGGGTCGCGGGTATGGACTCGCTCGACCGCATGGACGCAGGCGTGCACGGTCTGACGGAGCTCGCTGATCCACAACGCAGGGGTTCTGCTTCATTCGGGTACCAGGGCAGGAGGCTTACCGGGCACCGTTGACGTGACGACTAAGGGTGGAAAGGGGCCTCCGGTCTGGTGGCTTACATCTACCTGCCCAACTCTGGCAGTCCGACTTAGGCTGTATGCCCTACCGTCTGTTCTCAATCCGGCGATCCGGGGGGCTTCGTGTCGGAACTACCAGTCGCCAAGTGGATCGGCGGTGGGCGGTACGGTCTTGTGCGGGAGCTCGGTTCCGGCGGCTTTGGCCGGGTATGGATGGCCCAGGACACCCACCTCGACCGCACCGTGGCAATCAAGGAGGTGTTCACCGACCGGATCCCGGCTGCCGACCTTGCCGGCTTCATCAAGCGTGCCCATCGCGAAGCGTCCAACTCTGCTGCCTTGTCCGACCACCCCAACATCGTCTCCGTGTACGACCTAGTCAACGAGAACGGTGTCCCCTGGATCGTGATGCAGCTGATACGGGGTGCCTCTTTGGCTGGTGTCCTCAGAGAACACCCCGCCGGGTTGACGGAGCAGTTGGCCGCACAAATAGCCGAGCATATGCTCCTGGCCTTGAAAGCCGCGCACGCCGTCGGGCTGGTTCACCGGGACGTCAAACCACAGAACATTATGATCATGGCCGACGGCCAGGGAAGGTTCATCCGGAGCGTACTGGCAGACTTTGGCCTCGCTAAGAGCTTCGTCTCCGACGTGCCGGCCTTAACTAGATCTGGTGAGGTCTTCGGCTCCTGGGCTTACGCTGCCCCCGAGAGGAGAAAATCAGCTATCGGCAACCTTCCCCCGGGGGACCTATTCTCTCTCGGGGTGGTTTTATTCGAGGCAGTGGAGGGCTACTCGCCGTTCCAGCGCGACGACCCGATGGACTCGATGATGGCAGTGGTCAATGAGCCGCTTCCGATAATGCAGAAGGCCGGCCATCTGGCGCCGCTAATCAAGGCACTGACCGCCAAGGATCCGGCCGATCGGCCTAGCATCGACACGGCTCTGAGCATACTGGCGACGGCCTGGGACCATCGAGACAAGACTGCGTTCTGGGCAGGTGACACGACTGCTACTTCGCCCCTGCCACCCGCCAATACCAAGGAATTCCCGGCCGATCCCGCGCCCCCCTCCGGCTTGCCTGCGACGCGGGACAGGCGACCAAAGGCCCGCTCAAGTCGTCTGATCAAGGGTGTCGGGATTGGTGCGCTCATCACAGGGTTTTTGTTGCTAGTCGGAGTTACGGCCCTTTGGTTGCGCTCAGTCACCTTCGCCGCGCAGGGAGACTGCGTCAATTACTTCGGCGGGGATTGGAGCTACGACGCGTCTTGCTCCATGCCGTCACCTTGGGGCAAAAACTATCTTGTTCTGTATGCAACGAAGGCCTATTTCAGCCCCGGCGGCTGCCCTGCTGTGGTGGCAGACTGGACGTCGATCACTGATGTGCAGGTAACCGGATTCCAGGCAAACAACGGCGAATGGGTGTCGATGTGCCTTAGGCCTATAAAGTAGCTGAGTAGTGCCATACAGTGGTTGGCTTGCCCTCTTCGTGGACAGGATCATCAGATGGACATTAACCCCACTTGACGGCACTCGACGCTTCGGCGGAGGAGCGACGTAGTCACTGTGGCGGTGGTGCGGATTGGCGAGGTCTTAGCTCGACTCCGCCCCGGAGGATCCCGGGGGAGGACGGCGTCCAGGTCACTGTTCAGGCGGATGTGGAGTGAAGCGCGGCGGAGGGCGGCTAGCTTGGGTCGCCCTCCGCGGAGGACTACGTGATGGGGTGAGTGCCCACCCTGGGGGTCGAACCTGGAACTCTGCGGCCGATATCCCTGGACGGGCCGGTACCGCGCACCTCTGCCATCGGGTCAGGTGGGCGTGTAGGGAGACGAAGGTCTACGCCGGTACTGCCGCGTCGCCGACGTACCGCGCCCAGACCCCGGCGCCGGTGTCAGCGGTGCTGCGGGACTTCGCCTCGTAGGCTCCGGCGGGGCGGAAGGATGAGTGGCGGCCGGTTCGGATGCGGTACGCCAGGTTCGAGGCCTGACCGATCACGGGGTGCTCCGAAATGAGGGCCCAGTCGCCGGGCCTCTCGCGAAGGGCGCGCGCGGTGGTGTCGGCGTCCGAGCTGCGGGAGGGGACGGGCTCGAAGCGGGCGTGCATCAGAGGGTGACTCCGTTCGCGTGTGGCGTCTCTGCGAGGCGGCGGATTCGGGCGGCGAGCTGCCACTGGCGGTCGGTGAGGTCTTCACAGAGCGCATTGGAGAGTTTCGCGATTTCGGCGAGAGCTTCCTTGGCCGTAGGCGTTGAGGTTGAGTTGCAGCGGCCGGCCGGGGCTGTGGCGGTCATGGCGGGTCTTCAGCGGTTATTGCAGCGGCAGGTGTTGGTGATCGGGTTGAACCAGCTGTCGCACGAGGTGCACCAGACCGCTCCCGGCATGGGGGGCTTGTCGGGGGTGTGGGACATGACGGTGTTCCTGTTCAGAGCGTGTCGGGGAGGGTGGCGCGCGGGCCGCCAGGGGCGAGGGTGGCGACGATAAGGGCGAGGTCTCGGAGCCTCCACAAGGCGACCTCGAGGCCGCACCCGGCCAGGTGGCGAAGCCACTGCTTCTGTGCGGGGCGTATGAGGCCGGTGTCGGTCTTCAGCTCGATGAAGACCGTGCGCCCAGCGGCAGGGTGGCCGTAGACCTCGTCGGGCCATCCCGCGTCACTGCGCCTGGAGTTGTGCGTGTGGTAGGCGAGGGTCCAGCCGCGGAGCTGGGCGAGCTGCCGTACGTGGCGGCGGAACTGCTCCTCGTTCATCACTTGCCGGGCCGGTAGGTCCAGGTCGAGATGGCCGCTTCCAGGACTGCGTAGTGCTCGGCGGCGTGCGGGTCGGGCTGCGGTTCGCGGGCCGGCGGCCGGTGTGCGTTCGGCGCCCTGCGGTGGCGGTCCTTGAGGACTTCCCGAACTGCGTACCGCTCGCTGACGAGTTCGGCGAGCGGGTGGCCGTACTGCTCTATGGCGTGTGCGTCATCGAATGCGATGGCGGTGGTGTTCGTAGGCATCTGCTTCTCCGTGGGTGTGGCCGGGACCCGCTGTGGGGGCGGGTCC
>NZ_JBHWBP010000005.1:0-51114 GCF_042735575.1 Streptomyces sp. NPDC059564
TCCCCCTCCCCCTCCCCCTCCCCCGCCGCCTCGCCGGCCGGCGGCAAGGACGGGGTTCCGCCGCAGCCCGCCGAGGCCCTGAGCGCCCTCGCCGACGCCGAGCGGAGCCTGTCGGAGGCGCGGACCATCGCGCTGGCCGGGGCGCCCGGGGAGCTGGCCCGGATGCTGGCCTCCGTGGCGGCGTGCGGAGCCGTCCACGCGTACCTGCTCACCTCGACCCCGGGAGCCGCCTCGTGAAGACCGCACCCTCCCCCGCCAACCGCGCCCTGCAGGCCGCCCAGGCCGCCCTGGCCGCCGAGCACGCGGCCGCGTACGGGTACGGGGTGATCGGCGCCCGGGTCGCGGCGGCCCGCGCGACCGAGGCCCGCGAGGCGTACGGCAGCCACCTGGCGCGCCGGGACGCGCTCACCCGCAAGGTGCGCGAGCTGGGCGGCGCGCCCGTGGCCGCCGAGGCGGCGTACGCCCTGCCCTTCGAGCTGCGCACCCCCGACGACACCGAGCGGCTGGCCGCGGTGATCGAGGAGCGGGTGGCGGGGGCGTACTCCGACCTGGTCCGGGCGGCGGACGGCCAGTTGCGCCGCGAGGCGGCCGACGCGCTGAGCGCGGCGGCCGTGCGCGCGGCACGCTGGCGCGGTGTCGGCGTAGCCTTCCCTGGGCTCACGGAACGCTCCGATCGAGCCCCGACCAGCTGAAAGGGACCACGCACGCATGGCTTTCGAACCGCCGCAGCGGCTTGTACGGGCGCTCGGCGAGCTGCCGGGGACGGCGCAGGACACCGCGTGGCTGGGGCGGTTGCCGGAGCTCGCCGAGGAGGCGCTGGGCCGGCGGGAGGTCGTCGCGCAGCGGGTCCAGGCCCCGGGCGGCCGCAGCAGCCTGGTGCTCCTCGTCCGGTACGCCGACGGCACCCCGGCCGCGCTGAAGCTGGCGCCGCCGGGGGCCCGGCCCGACCGTGAACTGGCCGCGCTGGCGCACTGGGGCGGTTTCGGGTCCGTACGGGTCCTCGACTCGCGCCACCACGAGGCCGACGGCGGGCTGCTGCTGGAGCGGCTGCACCCGGAGGTGTCGCTGCGTTCGCTGCCCGACGCCAAGGCCCTGCTGGAGGCCTCCGGCACGCTGCGGCGGCTGTGGGTGGAGCCCCCGCCCGGGCACCCCTTCGAGACGGTGGCCGAGCGCACGGCCCGCCAGGGCGAGGCGCTGCGGGCGGCGCCCGCGGAGGTGCGCCCGCTCGTGGACACGGCGCTGGCGCTGCGCGAGGAACTGACGGCGCTGCCGGGCGAGGAACTGCTGCTGCACGGGAACTTCCGGCAGGGCAAGGTGCTGGCCGGGGAACGGGCGCCGTGGCTGACGGTGGGCCCGGAACCGCTGGTCGGCGAACGGGCCTACGACCTGGCCCGGCTGGTGCGGGACCGGCTGGAGGACCAGGTGGCGACCTCGGCGGGGGCGGCGGGGGCCCGGCGGCGGGTGAACCGGCTCGCCGACTCGCTGGAGGTGGACCGCGACCGGCTGCGGGGCTGGACGGTGTTCCGGGCGGTGGAGTCCGGCGTCCGGGCGCTGGCCGCCGGGCGGCGCCCGGACGCGGAGCTGTTGCTGGAGTTCGCGGCCTGGCTGTAGGGCATACCGTAGGTAAGAGGTGTGCGTCCGGCAGGGGGCCGTCATGGTCGAGGAACTGCTGACAGCGGGAATCGCCGCCGCCATGGGTGTGGCGGTGTACATGGGAGCTGCCGCCCGGGTGGTGAAGCAGTACGAGCGGGGTGTGGTCTTCCGCTTCGGCCGGCTGCGCCAGGGCGTCCGGGGACCCGGGTTCACGACGGTGCTGCCGTTCGTGGACCGGCTGCGCAAGGTGAACATGCAGATCGTGACGATGCCGGTGCCCGCCCAGGAGGGCATCACCCGGGACAACGTGACGGTGCGGGTGGACGCGGTCGTGTACTTCAAGGTGGTGGACGCGGCGAGCGCGATCATCGAGGTGGAGGACTACCGGTTCGCGGTCTCCCAGATGGCGCAGACCTCGCTGCGGTCGATCATCGGCAAGAGCGACCTGGACGACCTGCTGTCGAACCGGGAGCAGCTCAACCAGGGGCTGGAGCTGATGATCGACAGTCCGGCGGTGGGCTGGGGCGTGCAGATCGACCGGGTCGAGATCAAGGACGTGTCGCTGCCGGAGACGATGAAGCGGTCGATGGCCCGGCAGGCGGAGGCCGACCGCGAGCGCCGGGCGCGCGTCATCAACGCGGACGCGGAGCTGCAGGCCTCGAAGAAGCTGGCGGAGGCGGCGGAGGTGATGTCGGAACAGCCGGCGGCCCTCCAACTGCGCCTGCTCCAGACGGTGGTGGCGGTGGCGGCGGAGAAGAACTCCACGCTGGTGCTGCCGTTCCCGGTGGAGCTCCTGCGCTTCCTGGAACGCGCGGCCCCCGCGCCCGCGCCCGAGCAGCCGGCGCCGCCCCCGAAGGCGGCCCCGGAGCCGGAGGCGCTCCCCCGGCAGGAGGCGCTCCCCGAGCCGGAGGCGCTCCCCGAGCCGGAAGCACCCCCGGAACTCGCCCCCGGCGGGCTGTTCCTGGACGGATCGCCGCCGCCCCCCGAGGAGCCGGAGGGGCGGCGTGAGTAGTCCGCCGCGCGGGTCAGGCCCGCGCGGTCAGCCGGGACAGGGCTTCGGCCAGGGGGAGTTCCTCGCGGGTGCCGGCCGCGCGGTCCTGGAGTTCGACGATCCCGTCGGCGGAGCGGCGGCCCGCGACCAGGATCCACGGCACGCCGATCAGCTCCGCGTCGGTGAGCTTCACCCCGGGGGAGAGCCCGGGCCGGTCGTCGAGCAGGACCCGCCGCCCGGCGGCGGCCAGCGCGTCGGCGGCCTCCTCGGCGAGGGCCAGCGGGACGGCCTTGCCCGCCGCCACCACGTGGACGTCGGCCGGTGCCACGGCGGCGGGCCAGCACAGGCCCCGCTCGTCGGCGCTCTGTTCGGCGAGCGCGGCCACGGCGCGGGAGACACCGATGCCATAGGAGCCCATGGTGACCCGGACGGGCTTGCCCTCCTTGCCGAGGACGTCCAGCCCGAAGGCGTCGGCGTACTTGCGGCCGAGCTGGAAGATGTGCCCGATCTCGATGGCCCGGTCGAGGCGCAGTCCGGCCCCGCAGGAGGGGCAGGGGTCGCCCGGTTCGACGACGACCACGTCCAGGTACCGGTCGACCTCGAAGTCCCGGCCGCAGACCACGTTCCGGGCGTGCGTGTCCGGCTTGTTGGCGCCGGTCACCCATGAAGTGCCGGGCGCGACGCGGGGGTCGGCGATGTACGGGACCTTCTCCAGGCCCTGCGGGCCCACGTAGCCGCGTACGAGGTCGGGACGGCCCGCGAAGTCCTCGGCCGTCACCAGCTCGACGACCGCCGGGGCCAGGTGCTCGCCGAGCTTGCCGAGGTCGACCTCGCGGTCGCCGGGGACGCCGACGGCGGTGATCTCGCCGTCGACCTTGACCAGGAGGTTCTTCAGCGTCGCCGAGGCGGGGACGCCGAGGTGCGCCGCCAGCGTCTCGATGGTGGGGGTGTCGGGGGTGTCCACCTCCTCCAGCGCCGGGTGTTCGGCGGTGACGGGGGTCAGCGCGAAGGTCACGGCCTCGGTGTTGGCCGCGTAGTCGCAGGAGGGGCAGTCCACGAAGGTGTCCTCGCCCGCCGCGGCGGGGGCCAGGAACTCCTCGGACGCCGAGCCGCCCATCGCCCCGGACACCGCCGACACGATCCGGTGGTCCAGGCCGAGGCGCTCGAAGATGCGGACGTAGGCCTCGCGGTGGAGCCGGTAGGACTCCGCCAGGCCCTCGTCGGACACGTCGAAGGAGTACGAGTCCTTCATCTGGAACTCGCGCCCGCGCAGCACTCCGGAGCGGGGGCGGGCCTCGTCGCGGTACTTGGTCTGGATCTGGTAGAGCATGACCGGCAGGTCCTTGTACGACGTGCACTGGTCCTTCACGACGAGGGTGAAGATCTCCTCGTGGGTGGGGCCGAGCAGGTAGTCGGCGCCCTTGCGGTCCTTCAGCCGGAACAGCAGGTCGCCGTACTCGGACCAGCGGCCGCTGACCTCGTAGGGCTCCTTCGGCAGCAGCGCGGGGAGCAGCACTTCCTGCGCCCCGATGGCGTCCATCTCCTCGCGGACGATGCGCGAGACGTTGTCCAGGACCCGCTTGCCGAGCGGCAGCCAGGTCCAGACCCCGGCGGAGCTGCGGCGGACGTAGCCGGCGCGGACCAGGAGGCGGTGGCTGAGGGTCTCGGCGTCGGCCGGGTCCTCGCGGAGGGTCTTGGCCATGAGGCGGGACATGCGCTGCACGTGTTGCGTTGACATGACGGGAGCCTACCGGGGGCCGCGCGGGCGCCGGAATCGAATTCAGTGCCTGCGCAGCGGGAGCGTGGCGCCCATCACGGCGTACGGGAGGCTCGCGCTCGGGAAGTGGACGCGGCGGGCCAGGTCCCGGTATCCGAGGGCCGCGTACAGCCCGCGGGCGGGGCTCTCGGTGTCGATGGCGGAGAGGATCGAGCGGGGCTCGTGGGCGGCGTCGGTGATCCGGGTGATGAGGGCGCGGCCGACGCCGCGGCCCTGGAAGCCGGGGTGGACGTGCAGTTCGGTGATGACGAAGGAGCCGTCGAGCCAGTGGTCGGCGCCGCCGGCCCGCAGGTAGGGCTCGACGATGGTGGACCACCAGTGGGCGCGGTCGTTGGGCATGCCGTAGACGAAGCCGGCGAGGGCCCCGTCGTCGGTGAAGGCGCCGAGCGCGCGGGCGCCGGGGCAGGTCATGTGGCGCTGGACGATGTAGCGCCGGATGCCGACCTCCTCCTCGCTGAGCCCGAAGGCGACGGCCTGGACGCGCAGCGCCTCGTCCACGCGGCCGGCGAGGTCGAGGTGGCCGATGCGGAGTCCGGCGGGCCGTGCGGGGTCTTCGCCCCCGGGGGTAGGCAGCATGCGGCGACCTTACTGCGGGGTAGTGCCGCTCCGGTACGGCTTCCGCGACGAAAGCGGGGCCCTCAGAACAGCACGCTCATGAACGCGCCGACCTCGCGGAAGCCGACCCGCCGGTAGGAGGCGCGGGCGGCGGCGTTGAAGTCGTTGACGTAGAGGCTGACGACGGGGGCCACGTCGCGCAGGGCGTACCGGACGACGGCGGCCATGCCGGTCTCGGAGTGCCCGCGGCCGCGGAACGCGGGGTCGACCCACACGCCCTGGATCTGGCAGGCGCGGGGGGTGGCGGCGCCGATCTCGGCCTTGAAGACGACCTTGCCGTTCTCGACGCGGGCGAAGGAGCGGCCGGCGGCGACCAGCTCGGCGACGCGGGCCTGGTAGAGCAGGCCGCCGTCGCCGGCGAGCGGGGAGATGCCGACCTCCTCGGTGAACATGGCCACGCAGGCGGGCATGATCAGGTCCATCTCGTCCTTGCGGACGCGGCGGACCAGCGGGTCGGCGGGGATCTCGGCGGAGGGACGCTCGATGATCATGAGCGGCTGGTGGGAGCGGACGTCGCGGGCCGGGCCCCAGCTGGGCTCCAGGAGCTTCCACAGCAGCCGGGTGGCCTCGGCGGGGCCGACGATGGAGGAGCAGCGGCGGCCGGTGCGGCGGGCGCGGTCGGCGAAGGCCCGTACGGCGTCGGGTCCGGCGCAGACGGGGACCAGGTTGGCGCCCGCGTAGCACAGGGAGCGGAGGTCGCCGTCGGCGTACCAGCCCCACATCTCGCCGCCCAGGCGCCAGGGGTCGAGTCCGGCGACCTGGACCCGGGAGGTGACGAAGGCGTTCTCGACCGGCTCGCGTCCGAGGATGTCGAGCGCGGCGTCGAGATCACTGGGGTCAAGGACCCGGGTGGTGGTCTGCGTCAACACTGGGGCCTCACCATGCAAGTCTGCTGATCTCCGCACTGTACCCGGCGTCGCTTGCGGATGCCCTGTCCCACGGGTCACGAAAAGGCCCCGGCCCCGCCCCCCAACTGCGGGAACGGGAACGGGGCCGTTTCTTGCCACGTGCGGTGCGCGGTGGTCAGACGCCGATGGCGACGCTGGGCTCGCCGGAGGCGACGCCGTCGCGCTCCATCTGCTCGGCGATCTTCATCGCCTCTTCGATGAGGGTCTCGACGATCTTCGACTCGGGGACGGTCTTGATGACCTCGCCCTTCACGAAGATCTGGCCCTTGCCGTTGCCGGAGGCGACGCCGAGGTCGGCCTCGCGGGCCTCGCCGGGGCCGTTGACGACGCAGCCCATGACCGCGACGCGCAGCGGGACCTCCATGCCCTCCAGGCCCGCCGTGACCTCCTCGGCCAGCTTGTAGACGTCGACCTGGGCGCGTCCGCAGGACGGGCAGGAGACGATCTCCAGGCGGCGGGGCTTGAGGTTCAGCGACTCCAGGATCTGGTTGCCGACCTTGACCTCCTCGACCGGCGGCGCGGAGAGGGAGACGCGGATGGTGTCGCCGATGCCCTCGGAGAGCAGCGCGCCGAAGGCGACGGCGGACTTGATGGTGCCCTGGAAGGCGGGGCCAGCCTCGGTGACGCCGAGGTGCAGCGGGTAGTCGCAGGCGGCGGCGAGCTGGCGGTAGGCGTTGACCATGACGACCGGGTCGTTGTGCTTGACCGAGATCTTGATGTCGCCGAAGCCGTGCTCCTCGAAGAGGGAGGCCTCCCACAGCGCGGACTCGACCAGCGCCTCGGGGGTGGCCTTGCCGTACTTCTTCAGCAGGCGCGCGTCCAGGGAACCGGCGTTGACGCCGATGCGGATCGGGGTGCCCGCGGCCTTGGCGGCGTGCGCGATCTCCTTGACCTTGTCGTCGAACTGCTTGATGTTGCCCGGGTTCACCCGGACGGCGGCGCAGCCGGCGTCGATCGCGGCGAACACGTACTTCGGCTGGAAGTGGATGTCGGCGATGACCGGGATCTGCGACTTCTTCGCGATGACGGCGAGGGCGTCGGCGTCGTCCTGGGTCGGGCAGGCGACGCGGACGATGTTGCAGCCGGAGGCGGTCAGCTCGGCGATCTGCTGGAGCGTGGCGCCGATGTCGGAGGTGCGGGTGGTGGTCATCGACTGCACCGAGATGGGTGCGTCGCCGCCGACGGCCACCGAACCGACCTGGATCTTGCGGCTGACCCTGCGGTCGGCAAGCTTCGTCGGCACGGACGGCATTCCGAGAGAGATGGCAGTCATCTGCTGTGCAACCCCAAGGTGTGGATCGAGGTCCCGAGATCGGCGGGCTCCAGGCTTCGAGATTACGCCAATCAGCACGCTCCCCCCGCATCCGAGGGGTGCGCCACCCGAACGTAGGGAGCCGGGCACGATGCGTGCCCGGCTCCGTCGCGCGTCGTGTACGACCGCCGCCGCTAGGTGATCTTGATGGGGTTCACCACGTCCGCCACCAGGACGAGCAGCGTGAAGCAGACGAAGACGCCGGCCACCACGTACGCGGCGGGCATCAGCTTGGCCACGTCGAACGGGCCGGGGTCGGCCCGCCGGAAGAGCTTGGCCACGCTGCGGCGCAGGGACTCCCACAGGGCGCCCGCGATGTGCCCGCCGTCCAGCGGGAGCAGGGGCAGCATGTTGAACAGGAACAGGGACAGGTTGAACATGCCCAGGACGTTGAGCAGGATCGCGAACTTCTGCTCGCCGGGCAGGTCCAGGGCGGCGATGTCCCCGCTCATGCGGGCCGCGCCGACGATGCCCATCGGGGAGTCGGGCTCGCGCTCGGCGCCGTCGAAGGCCGCGTTCCACAGGGCGGGGATCTTGGCGGGGAGCTTGACCAGGCCCTGCACGCTGCCTTCGACGATCTCGCCCATGTGGTCCACGGACTCGCCGAAGGACAGGGCCGCGATCTCGCTCTTGGGGCTGAAGCCGAGCCAGCCGGCCGTCACGTACTCGCCCTTGACGTAGCCGCCGTGGCCGTCGGTCTTGGCGACCCGGTTCTCGATCAGGGTCACGGGGACGGTCACCCGCTGCCCGTCGCGCACGACGGTGAGGGTGGCGGGGCCGATGGTGTCGCGGATCTTCTTCTGGAGGGTGGCCCAGTCGGCGACCGGGCGGCCGTCGAAGGCGACGATCCTGTCGTCGGCCCGCAGGCCGGCCTTCTTCGCCGGGGCCACCGGGTCGGTGCCCTTGCAGACCTCGCGGTTCTCGCTCTGCTGGATGACGCAGGGCGAGACGCCGGCGATCTGGGTGGTGGTCCGGTTGATCCCGAAGGTCATCCAGACGCCGAAGAAGATCGCGAGGGCGAGCACCAGGTTCATGCCGGGGCCCGCGAACATCACGATCACGCGCTTCCAGGGCTTGCGCGTGTAGAAGAGCCGCGTCTCGTCCCCGGGCTGGAGCTCCTCGTAGGCCGCCGAGCGGGCGTCCTCGATCATGGAGCGGAACGGGGAGGTGGAACGGGCCGTGACCTTGCCGTCCTCGCCGGGCGGGAACATCCCGATCATGCGGATGTAGCCGCCCATGGGGATGGCCTTGATCCCGTACTCGGTGTCGCCCTTCTTGCGCGACCAGACGGTCTTGCCGAAGCCGACCATGTACTGGGGCACGCGGATGCCGAAGAGCTTGGCCGTGGAGAGGTGGCCGAGCTCGTGCCAGGCGATGGAGAACAGCAGTCCCCCGACGAAGACGAGCACACCGATCAGGTTCAGCACCAACGTCATGCGCCCGCCTCCACGGCGGCCCGCGCCGCCATCTCCCGTGCCCGGGCCCTGGCCCAGGTCTCCGCTTCGAGGACGTCCGCCACGGTCAGGGAAGTTCCCGGTTCCGGCGTTCCGTGCTCGTCCACCACCGCGGAGACCGTATCCATGATTGCTGTGAACGGCAGCCGACCGGCCAGGAAGGCCTCGACGCACTCCTCGTTCGCCGCATTGAACACGGCCGGCGCGGTACCGCCGAGGGTACCCACGTGGCGGGCCAGGCCGACCGCCGGGAAGGCCTCGGTGTCCAGTGGGAAGAACTCCCAGCTCGACGCCTTGGTCCAGTCGAAGGCGGGGGCCGCGTCCGGGACCCGCTGGGGCCAGCCCAGGCCGATCGCGATGGGGCCGCGCATGTCCGGCGGGGTGGCCTGGGCGAGGGTGGAGCCGTCCGTGAACTCGACCATGGAGTGCACGTAGGACTGCGGGTGGACCACGACCTCGATGCGATCGAAGGGGATGTCGTAGAGCAGGTGCGCCTCGATGACCTCCAGGCCCTTGTTGACCAGGGTCGCCGAGTTGATGGTGATCACCGGGCCCATGGCCCACGTGGGGTGCGCGAGGGCGTCCTGGACCGTGACGGAGGCCAGCTCCGCGCGGGTGCGGCCGCGGAAGGGTCCGCCGGAGGCGGTCACGACGAGCTTGCGGACGTCGGCCCGGGTACCGGCGGCGAGCGCCTGGAACAGGGCCGCGTGCTCGGAGTCCACCGGGATGATCTGGCCGGGCTTCGCCAGGGCCTTGACCAGCGGGCCGCCGACGATCAGCGACTCCTTGTTGGCCAGGGCCAGGGTGCGCCCGGCGCGCAGCGCGGCGAGGGTGGGCGCCAGGCCGATGGAACCGGTGATGCCGTTGAGGACGGTGTGGCAGTCGGAGGCGGCGAGTTCGGCCGCCGCGTCGGGTCCGGCCAGGATCTCCGGCAGCGGCTCGGACGCCCCGTACCGCTCGCCCAGCGCCTCCTTGAGGGCCGGTACGACGTCCTCGCGGGCGACGGCCACCGTCTTGACCCGCAGCAGCCGGGCCTGCTCGGCCAGCAGCCCGACGCGTCCGCCGGCGGCGGACAGCGCGGTGACCCGGAAGCGGTCGGGGTTGCGCAGGGCCAGGTCGATGGCCTGGGTGCCGATCGATCCGGTCGACCCGAGGATGACGATGTCCCGGCGGCCGGCCGCGGCATCGAAGAGGAGGTGCGGGTCGGCGAGGGGGGCTGGACTGTCGCTCATGCCCCCCATTGTTGCCGCAACTCACGGGCGCTTGGACACGGAGTCCCCGTCTGTAACGCGCGCGAGGAGTTCGGGGAGCGTTCCGGCGAAGTCGGGGAGCGCGCGGGCCGCCCGCCACCAGGCCGCCGGGTCCTCGCCGAGGGCCGCGTCGAACAGCCGGTCGGCCTCGGCGCGGGCGGCGAGCACGGCGGCGGGCCGGTCGTGGCGGTCGGGGTGGCCGGTGTCGCCGAGCCACTGGTCCTCGTCCAGCGCCCAGCAGGCGGGCACCTTGTGCCGGATCACGTCGGCGCCGGTGAGCAGGGAGCGGTCGAGGCAGTCGCGGACCCAGCGGACGTCCTCGTCGACGGTGTCCATCGGGACGGCGAGGCTGACCAGGGCCAGCTCCCGCTCCCACCCGCCGGTGGGCTCGGCCGTCCCCGGGTCCGGGGCGAGGTGGCGTACGGCGCGGGCCAGCGCCGGGTCGTGGCGTACGCCGCCGGGTGCGGGCGGGCCGCCCGCGGCCAGGGCGGCCGCCAGCTCGGGCAGGGTGCCGCGGAAGGCGGCGGCCCGGTGGGGCAGCTCGGCCCACCGCCGCGCGTCCTGCCCGAGTACGGGGCGCAGGGCGCGCTGCACGGCCGACTGCATCTCGGCCTGCTCGGGCAGGGTCCAGCGCAGTCCGGGCACGGCGGGGAGGTGGCCCAGCAGCAGGGTCCGGGGGGCCGGGGCCACGTGGGCGACGAGCTCGTCGCAGGTCAGCAGGCCCATCCGGAGGGCGCGGACGGCGGGCCGGTACCAGCGGGGCCCGTACGTGTCCCCCGTGCGGGCGTCGAGCAGGGCCGCGCACGCCTCCCGGGGCAGGGCGCCCGCCAGCAGCAGCGCCTCGACCGCGCCGGACGGCAGCGGGGCGCGGGCGTGCTCGGCGAGCAGCAGCCCGGGGTCGAGGAGGTGCGGCATCCGCAGCAGGGTCAGGGGGACGCGGGGGCGGCGTCCGTGGCGGCGCAGCAGGCCTATGAGCTCGCCGGGGGCGAACGGGCCCGGGCCGACCTCGCGGAGCAGCTCGGGCGAGGGGCCGGGCCGGGCGGCGTACCGGGCGGGGCCGGGCAGGCCGGGCAGCGGGCGGCCGACGACGCGGGGGTTGCGGGCGATGTAGTGCCGGTCCTGCGCGGTGCCGTCGCGCAGCAGGAGGGTGACGGCCGAGGCGGGCAGCCACTGGTCGCGGCACAGGTACTTGCGGGTCGGGCCGTCGAGGCGGTCGATCAGGGCGGTCACCACGGGGTGCGGTGCGTGGCGCAGCAGGTGTGCCACGCACCAGGCCAGCCGTCGGCTGGCCCGGTCCTCCTCGGCCGTCGGCATCGTTCTCGTCCGCCTCGCGCTCGTACCCGTACCCGTACTCGTACATCCGTCCGGTCTTCTGCCGATGATGGCAGGTCAGCGCAGGGGACGGTGCACGTTTTCGTGCGTCGAGGGGCCGGGGGCGGCGTCCGCGATCCACGGGCCGTCGCCCGAGGGGTCGAGGACGCCCTCCTCCAGCCAGGTGTAGGCGCCGCCGAGGACCCCCTCGACGACCTTGCGGTCGAGGTCGTCGGTGTTGGACCAGAGGCGGCCGAAGAGTTCCTCGACCCGGAGCCGGGACTGCCGGCAGAAGGCGTCGGCCAGCTGGTAGGCCTCGCGGCCGTGGTCGCCGGTGGCGCGCAGGTGCTCGGCGCGGACGCAGGCGGCGCTCATGGCGAAGAGTTCGGCGCCGATGTCGACGATCCGGCCGAGGAAGCCCTGTTTGGTCTCCATGCGGCCCTGCCAGCGGGCCATCGCGAGGAACGTGGAGCGGGCGAGTTTGCGGGCGCCGCGCTCGACGTAGCGCAGGTGGGTGGCGAGGTCGGGGTGGCCGCTCGGGTGGAACTCCCGGTACGTGCCGGGGACCTGGCCGGGGCCGGTGGCCAGTTTGGGCAGCCAGCGGGCGTAGAAGCCGGTCGCGCGGGCGCCCGCCCGGGCCTTGTCGGCCAGGGCCTTGTCGGGGTCGATGAGGTCCCCGGCGACGGACAGGTGGGCGTCGACGGCCTCGCGGGCGATCAGCAGGTGCATGATCTCCGTCGAGCCCTCGAAGATCCGGTTGATGCGCATGTCGCGGAGCATCTGCTCGGTGGGCACGGCCCGCTCGCCGCGCGCGGCCAGCGATTCGGCGGTCTCGAAGCCGCGGCCGCCGCGGATCTGGACCAGCTCGTCGGCCATCAGCCAGCCCATCTCGGAGCCGTAGAGCTTGGCGAGGGCGGCCTCGATGCGGATGTCGTTGCGGTCCTCGTCGGCCATCTGGGAGGCGAGGTCCACGACCGCTTCGAGGGCGAAGGTGGTGGCGGCGATGAAGGAGATCTTGGCGCCGACGGCCTCGTGCTTGGCGACCGGCCGGCCCCACTGCTCGCGTACGCCGCTCCACTCGCGGGCGATCTTCAGGCACCACTTGCCGGCGCCGACGCACATCGCGGGCAGGGACAGCCGTCCGGTGTTGAGGGTGGTCAGCGCGATCTTGAGGCCGGCCCCCTCGGCGCCGATCCGCTGGCCGGCGGGCACCCGGACCCGGTGGAAGCGGGTGACGCCGTTCTCCAGGCCGCGCAGGCCCATGAAGGCGTTGCGGTGCTCGACGGTGACGCCCGGCGAGTCGGCCTCGACGACGAAGGCGGTGATCCCGCCGCGGTGGCCCTCGCTCTTCGGGACCCGGGCCATGACGACGAGGAGGTCGGCGACCACCCCGTTGGTGGTCCAGAGCTTGACCCCGTCGAGCACGTACGCGTCCTCGCCGTCGGGTACCGCCGTCGTGGCGAGGCGGGCCGGGTCGGAGCCGACGTCGGGCTCGGTGAGCAGGAAGGCGCTGATCGCGGTGGTGGCGCAGCGCGGCAGGTAGGCGTCCTTCTGTTCCTTCGTGCCGAACATCTTCAGGGGCTGCGGTACGCCGATGGACTGGTGGGCGGAGAGCAGCGCGCCGATGGCGGGGCTGACCGAGCCGACGAGGGCGAGCGCCTTGTTGTAGTAGACCTGGGTCAGGCCGAGGCCCCCGTACTCGGTGCCGATCTTCATGCCGAGGGCGCCGAGCTCCTTGAGGCCGCGCACCGTCTCGTCGGGGATCCGTGCCTCGCGCTCGATGCGCGCACCGTCGATCTCGGTCTCGCAGAAGGCCCGCATCCGGGCCAGGAAGGCCTCGCCGCGCCGGACGTCCTCGTCGGCGGGGAGCGGGTGGGGGTGGATCAGGTCGAGCCGGAACCGCCCGAGGAACAGCTCCTTGGCGAAGCTGGGCTTGCGCCAGTCCTGTTCCCGGGCCGCCTCGGCGACCTGGCGCGCCTCGCGCTCGGTCACCTTGGGCTGTACGGGCTGTGCGGGCTGCGTCGCTGACATCCGGGTGCTCACCTCGCCGCATCGGGGGACTGCCGATCGGTGCTACCTGGGAGTCGTACCCGTTTCGCGGACCCCGGAAAAGGGCCGGTCGGGTGTCAGGCGAAAGGTGCCCGGAAAAGGGGGACGGCCGGAGCCCCCGCACAGTAGGCTCCGGCCGTCGGTCTGTGACCGTACGAGCAGGTCAGATGTCGAGGCCCGTGAGGACCAGGACGCGCTCGTAGGTGTAGTCGTCCATCGCGTAGCGGACGCCCTCGCGGCCCACTCCCGACTGCTTCACGCCGCCGTACGGCATCTGGTCGGCGCGGTAGGACGGCGCGTCGCCGATGATCACACCGCCGACCTCGAGCTCGCGGTGGGCGCGGAAGGCGACCTGGATGTCGCGGGTGAAGACGCCGGTCTGCAGGCCGAACTTCGAGTCGTTGACGGCGGCGAAGGCCTCGTCGGTGTTCTCGACGCGCACCAGGGTCAGGACCGGGCCGAAGACCTCTTCGGTGGCGAGCTTCACTCCGGCCGGGACGTCCGCGAGGACGGTCGGCTCGACGCTGGCGCCGTCGCGCTTGCCGCCCGTGAGCAGCTTGGCGCCGGCGGAGACGGCCTCGTCGACCCAGGCCTCGACGCGCTTGGCGGCGTCCTCGGAGACGAGGGGGCCGACGTCGGTGGCGTCGTCGGACGGGTCACCGGTGACCTGCGCCTGGACCTTCGCGACGACCTTCTCGACGAGGCGGTCGTAGACGGAGGCGTCGGCGATCACGCGCTGCACGGAGATGCAGGACTGGCCGGCCTGGTAGTTCGAGAAGGTCGCGATGCGGGTCGCGGCCCAGTCGAGGTCGGCCTCGGAGGACCAGTCGGCGAGGACCACGGCCGCGGCGTTGCCGCCGAGCTCCAGGGTGCAGTGCTTGTGGGGCACCGACTGCTGGATCGCGTAGCCGACGGTGTCCGAACCGGTGAAGGAGATGACGGGCAGGCGCTCGTCCTTGACCAGGGCCGGCATCTTGTCGTTGGCGACGGGCAGCACGGACCAGGAACCGGCCGGGAGGTCGGTCTCGGCGAGCAGCTCGCCCAGGATCAGACCGGAGAGCGGGGTGGCCGGGGCCGGCTTCAGGATGATCGGCGCGCCGACGGCGATGGCCGGGGCCACCTTGTGGGCGCACAGGTTCAGCGGGAAGTTGAACGGCGCGATGCCGAGGACCGGACCCTTGACGAAGCGGCGGGTCAGGGCCAGGCGGCCGACGCCGCCGGCGTCGGTGTCCAGGCGCTGGGCGTCTCCGCCGTTGAAGCGGCGGGCCTCTTCTGCGGCGAAACGAAACACGGACACCGCACGGCCGACCTCACCGCGGGCCCACTTGACGGGCTTGCCGTTCTCGGCGGAGATCAGCTGGGCGATCTCCTCGGTGCGCTCGGCGAGCCGCTTGGACACGTGGTCCAGCGCGGCGGCCCGTACGTGGGCGGGGGTCGCGGAGAATTCCGCCGTCACGGCGTGCGCCGCGGCCACGGCCTCTTCGACCTGGGCGTCGGTGGGGACGCTGACGGCGGCGACGAGGCGGCCGTCCCACGGGTTGTGGACGTCGAAGCTGTCCTCGCCGGTGGCCTGGCGGCCGGCGAGCCAGAAGGCGTGGGTGGAAGTCATGCGAATCCCGGCCCTTCGGATGTGTGCGGTGGGCTTGTCCCCACCACCGTAGGACTCCGGCGGGCTTTCGTTGTTTATCCGGCATGGAGCGCCACCCGCCCGCCCTGCGCCGCTTTGTCACTGTCGCACCCCGGCCCCGCCGTGCGGCGGCCCTGCCGGGGGGTTACGGAGTCGTCGTGCCGGCCTTGAGGGCGAGCCAGAGTTCCATCCGGACGTCCGGGTCGTCGAGGGAGCGGCCGAGGATCTCCTCCACCCGCTTCATCCGGTAGCGCAGCGTGTGGCGGTGCACGCCCAGGTCGGCGGCCGCCGCGTCCCACTGTCCGTGGCGGGAGAGCCAGGCCTGGAGGGAGGCCACCAGGTCGCCCCGTCCGGTCGCGTCGTGCTCCCGCAGGGCCCGCAGGGTGCCGTCCGCGAAGGCCCGTACGGCGTCGTCGGCCAGCAGCGGCAGTACGGACCCCGCCGCGAGGTCCTCGTGCTCGACCATCGGCCGCCCCCGGCGCCGGGCCACCGCGAGGGCCTGGTCGGCCTGCTTGAAGGCGGCCGCCACGCCCTCCGGGGCGGACGCCGCCGAGAGGCCGACCACCAGCTCGTCCGGCTCGGGCCCCGTCGCGTCCCGGCCGCGCCGGGACTCCAGGGCCTCCGCGTGGTCGGCGCACGCCCGCACCGCCGAGCCCCCGTCGGCGGCGAGCACCACCAGCCGGCCGGCCTCCGGCACCACCAGCAGCGTCTCCCCGGTCCGCGCCGCCGCCGACTCCACCGCGTCGGCCAGCAGCGCCAGCCCCTCCGGCTGGGCCGTCCCCGGCAGCGCCGGTTCGGCGACGATGATGCGGAACGGCGCCTCCAGCAGGGCCCCGTACAGGTCCCCGGCGACGGCCCGCGCGTGCTCGGCCTCGCCCTCCAGCAGCATCCGCAGCACGGCCGCGCCGAGCCGGGACTCCGCCTCGTGCAGCGACCGCGAGCGCTCCGTGGTGAGGGTGAGCAGGGCGACGGCGGAGTGCACCGCGTACCGCTCGGCGGTGCCCAGCGGGGCCCCCGTCCCGACGGCCAGCGCGCCCCGGGCCCGGCGTCCGGTGCCCAGCGACTGGAGCTCGACCCGGTCCTCCGAGCCGCCGACCACCGCGCTCGCGGGCGCGGGGCGCTCCCGCAGCCGCTCCACGTCGGGGGTGAGCCGGGCGGCACGGCGCGCGGCCCAGTCGGGCGCGGCCGCGACGACGGCGCCCGAGGTGTCGTAGAGCGCGGCCCAGCCGTGGACGTGGGCCGCCAGCTTCGCCAGCAGGTCGGCGGGGCCGTCGGCGGACAGCGCGGCCCGGGTCAGCTCCCGCTGCGCCTCGAAGCCGGCGGTGACGGCGCGGTACTGGTCGGCGGCGAGCGCCGCCGAGACGGCCTTGCTGATGGCGAGGAACGGGGTGCGCCGGGGCACCTCCAGCAGCGGCAGGTCCTCCTCCCGGGCGGCGTCGAGCAGCGCCTGCGGGACCGCCTCGTAGTTCACGCCGACGGCGAAGCCGATGCCGACGACCCCGGCGGCCGCGAGGCGGCGTACGTAGCGGCGCATCTCCTCGGGGTCCTCGGCGTCCAGCTTCATGGCGGTGATGAGCAGCAGCTCGCCGCCCTCCATGTAGGGGACCGGGTCGGCGAGCTCGCTGACGTGGGCCCAGCGCACCGGGGTGTCGAGGCGGCCCTCCCCCGCCCGGACGCTGAGCTTGAGCGCCGAGTGCTGGACGAGGGAGGCGAGGGTGAGCGGCATCGGGTACCAGGGGCCTTCGGCGGGAGGGGAGGGGTACGGGGGGTTCGGGGCGGTCGGGATTTCGCCGTGTCGTATGAACGGCCCCTATCGATTCTGCCACCCCGTACGGGTCCGCTCAGCCGGTTCCGGCCAGCCGGACCAGCAGCGGAGCCGCCCGCTCCCCGCGGACGGAGGTCAGCGAGAGCACCGCGCACCCGGGCGGCACGGCGTGCGCCAGCTCGGAGGCCGACCAGCGCTCGCGCTCCACCTGGCGCACGGTCACGGCGTCGGTGGTGACGGCCTTGCCCGTGACCATCTTGCGGAAGGCGTGGATGGCCCGGGTCAGCGGCTGGTCGGCGAAGACGGTGCGGTGGGTGACGTCCCGGGTCTCGACCCATTCGGTGCCCCAGGCTTCGGCGAACCGCTTCCCGTCCCAGGTGGTGACCCCGGAGAAGGCCATGCGGCAGCCGACCGCGCCGAGCAGCGGCGTCCGCAGGGCCTCCGGTACGTCGTCCAGCGCGCGCAGGGTCAGCAGGACGCCGGCGTTCGCCGACCGCAGCCGCTGCACCCCCCGGACGGTCTCGGGGGTCAGGGTGTGCGAGGCGTCGTCGAGGGCGAGGAACGCGAAGAGCGAGCGGTCGGCGCGGGCCGCGGCGCAGGCGTTGAACTGCGCGAGGAGCAGCCGGGCCAGCATCCGGGAGGCGTCGGCGTGGCCCCGTTCGGGGAGGTCGACGCGGACCCGGACGGGGTGCTCCAGGGCACGCATCGAGAAGGGCCGCCCCTGGCCGGTGGGGTCGAAGAACCCGGCGAAGGCGGGCCGGTCCAGCAGGGCGAGGCGGTCGGCGAGGGCCGGGCCGGGGTCGGCGGGGGCCCCGTACTGGCGCACGCGCGCGTCGAGCTCGCGGAGCATGGCCTGCTGCCCGGTGCCTTCGAGGGCCTGGCGCAGCGCGTCGAGGGCGGCGGGCAGCCCGTCGAGCAGCTCGCGCAGCTCGGGCACGCCGGGGAAGCGGCCGTGCGCTGCCCGGAAGGGGCCGAGCAGCTGCGCGAGGGCGGTCGCGGCGCGGCGCACGTCGAGGCCGGGGACGTCTCCGACGAAGGCTTCGGCGAGGAGGGTGGCGGCCTCGTCGGGGTCGGTGGTGCCGCCGTAGAGGTCGAGGTCGTGGACGGAGGCGGGGTCGCCGACGCGGACGACGACGTCGAAAGCGGCGTCGGGGCCGAGCCGGGCCCCCGCCGAGCCGACGGCGATGACGGCGGCCTGCCCGGCCAGCGCCTGGAGCGCGAGGGCCTCGACGACGGGCCGCACCAGCCGGGCGGTCTTGCCGGTCCCGGAGGGGCCGACGGCCAGCAGGGAGGTCCCGAGGACCTCGGGGTCGAGGGCGAGGGAGGTGCCGCGGCGGGCGTAGGGGTTGCGCTCGCCGTCCTCGACGGTGCCGAGGAGCACCTGGCGGGCGAGCAGGTCGTGCCGGGCGGCCCGCACCGGGAGGTCGCGGTCCCCGGAGGGGTGGACGCAGGCGGCGGCGCCGTCGGCCATGACGGCCTCGGCGAAGGCGCGCAGCCGGGCGGGCTCGCCCTGGGCGGCGTCCCAGGCCCGCCGGATCCGCGCGTAGTCCACGTCGTTCATCCGCCCGCCCTCGACCTCCCCCCCGAGCCTCTCGGCCACCTCCGCAAACCCCCGCTCCCGCACGTCACCCCACCGCACGGGATCCTCCCCACCCGCGACCCCGCCAACAGCGGCGGCGGGGGACGGTCCGGGCCGTCCCTTGGCCGCGGGGCGGCGGCCCAGCCGGACGAAGAAGACGACGACGGGCGCCGAAACGGCCACGTACACGAGGTTGGTGACCAGCTTGACGGTTCCTTCGCCCATCTCCTCGTAGGGCAGGTGCCCGCCGACGAGGCCCAGCACCGTCAGGGTGTTGGTCCAGATCAGCATCCCGACGAAGAGGGCGCCCACCGTCGCGCCCACGATGCGGGCGCGCGGCCCGCGGGCCGCGACGAGCCGCTCGAAGGCCAGGCGCCAGGAGCCCAGCCGGCTGAACCAGACCACCAGTACGGCCGACACCAGCAGCATGTACGCCTGTAGCGCGGCCGTGCCCCGGCCGTCGACCGGGCCGCCGCCCAGCTGCCACCAGTCGCGCGGGGTGAAGAGCTTGAGCGGGACGTCGAAATAGGGGATGTAGTTGTTCGAGACCAGCGACCACACCAGCACGCACGCCAGGAACGAGATCACCGCCCCGCTCAGCAGCGACCGGTCCGTGGCCGGCTCCCCCGCGTCCGCCCGCCGCGGCTCGTGCCCGAAGCGCCAGACGCCCGGCTCCGCCCGCGGCCGCGGCGTGCGGATCCATGCGGCCAGCGGGGAGCCGACGGACGGCGCGTGGGCCGGCTTCGGGGGGAGGGGGGTGGGTGGAGGGCCCGCTGGGCGGGGGACGTGGCCGGCGCGGGCCGTCTGTCCGTCGTACGTGCCTTCGGTGTCCATGAAACCCCTGCCCCCTACCCGTGCCATGCGCGCGCACCGCGGCGCTCAATCTAGTGCCCGCCCCACCCCTGAGGCCCGCACCCCGTCATGATCCACAGGACACGCGCCGATTCCTTCCTATGGCCGCCACGGACAAGGACACGCGGGCACCACTCCCGAACGGAGCATGCCGTACCCCCTCCCCCGGGCCTAGCCTGCGGACAAAGACACAAGTGCGTCCGAAAACACCCCCCAGGAGCCCCCTATGACCGCTGTCCCGCAGGAGCGCCGCATCGTCACCGCGATCCCCGGCCCCAAGTCGCAGGAGCTGCAGGCCCGCCGTCTCGGCGTGGTGGCCGGCGGCGTGGGCTCCGTGCTCCCCGTCTTCACGGCCCGCGCGGGCGGCGGCATCATCGAGGACGTCGACGGCAACCGCCTGATCGACTTCGGCTCCGGCATCGCCGTGACCTCGGTCGGCGCCTCCGCCGAGGCCGTCGTGCGCCGCGCCTCCGCGCAGCTCGCCGACTTCACCCACACCTGCTTCATGGTCACCCCCTACGAGGGCTACGTCGAGGTCTGCGAGGCCCTCGCCGAGCTGACCCCGGGTGACCACGCCAAGAAGTCGGCCCTGTTCAACTCGGGCGCCGAGGCCGTCGAGAACGCCGTCAAGATCGCCCGTTCGTACACCAAGCGCCAGGCGGTCGTCGTCTTCGACCACGGCTACCACGGCCGTACGAACCTCACGATGGCGCTGACCTCGAAGAACATGCCGTACAAGCAGGGCTTCGGCCCGTTCGCCCCCGAGGTCTACCGCGTCCCGGTCGCCTACGGCTACCGCTGGCCCACCGGCGCCGAGAACTGCGGCCCCGAGGCCGCCGCCCAGGCGATCGACCAGATCACCAAGCAGATCGGCGCCGACAACGTCGCCGCGATCATCATCGAGCCGGTCCTCGGCGAGGGCGGCTTCATCGAGCCGGCCAAGGGCTTCCTCCCGGCGATCGTGAAGTTCGCCAACGACAACGGCATCGTCTTCGTCGCCGACGAGATCCAGTCCGGCTTCTGCCGCACCGGCCAGTGGTTCGCGTGCGAGGACGAGGGCATCGTCCCGGACCTGATCACGACCGCCAAGGGCATCGCGGGCGGTCTGCCGCTCGCCGCCGTGACCGGCCGCGCCGAGATCATGGACGCCGCGCACGCGGGCGGCCTGGGCGGCACCTACGGCGGCAACCCGGTGGCCTGCGCCGGTGCGCTCGGCTCCATCGAGACCATGAAGGAGCTCGACCTCAACGCCGCGGCGAAGAAGATCGAGTCCCTGATGAAGGCCCGCCTGACGGCCATGCAGGAGAAGTACGACATCATCGGCGACATCCGCGGCCGCGGCGCCATGATCGCGATCGAGCTCGTCAAGGACCCGGTCTCCAAGACCCCCTTCCCGGAGGCGGCCGGCGCGCTCGCCAAGGCCTGCCACGCCGAGGGCCTGCTCGTCCTCACCTGTGGCACCTACGGCAACGTGCTCCGCTTCCTGCCCCCGATCGTCATCGGCGAGGACCTGCTGAACGAGGGCCTGGACATCATCGAGGCCGCGTTCGCGGGCATCTGATCGAGCGTCCGAACACAGGCGCCCTTCTCTACCGGTGGTAACGGTCGGGCGCTGTGAAGAACGTGTGGGGGGCCGATGGCGGGAGCGCTTTCCCGCTGTCGGTCCCCCTTTCGCTGGCGTACGGTTTCTGCAGATGAGTGAGACAGACCGTTCCCGGGAAACCGGGAGCGATACCGGTACCGGGCTTCCCCAGCGCCGTACTGGGCATGCGTTCGCGCACACTCCTCTCAGATCGGACGGCCGTTCGCCCCAAACCCCCCGGGGCGCACGGCAACCCGATCCGGGCGGCCGTCCCGGAACCATCCCCCCTGTTCCGGGACGGCCGGCCATCTCCTCGGCCGCCTCGGTGCTCTGCGCCCTGAGCGTCGCCCTCTTCGCCCTGATCACCTGGCAGGTCCACGTGTCGGGGCCGCTGCTGACCCCGGACCACGCGCTGAGCCGCGCCGTCGTGCGCGCCGTCCCCGACGCCGTCACCGAACGCCTCGCGGACCTCGGCAACATCCCGGTCGCCGTGCCCGTACTGGCCCTCGCCATGCTCTACGCCGCCCGGCGCGGCCGGGGCCGGGCCGCCCTCGTGGCCGGCCTGGCGATGGCCCTGGTGCCGGCGCTGATCGTCCCCCTCAAGGACTGGACCGCCCGCCCGGGCCCCCTGGAGCCCTGGGCCGCCGGCTACTTCCCCTCGGGGCACACGGCGACGGCCCTGATGGCCTACACGGGCGCGGCCCTCCTCGTGGCCCCCCACACCCGCCGCCCCTGGCCCCTGCCGGTGGCGGCGCTCCTGACGGGCCTCACCGCGGCGGGGCTGGTCCTGCGCGGTTTCCACTGGCCCCTCGACGTCCTGGCCAGCCTCCTCCTGTGCACCCCGCTCCTGCTGGCCGTGCGGTGGGCGGCGTCGGCGGCACCAGCGGCGCCTCCGGCAGGCACGGGGCGGGCGAAGGGGCGGGTCAGCCGCCGAAGTAGCCGTCGAAGTTCCGGCTGAACTCCCAGCCCCCGAAGCGGTCCCAGTTGACCGACCAGGTCATCAGGCCGCGCAGGCCGGGCCAGGTGCCGTGGGTCGGGTACGTACCGCAGTCCAGCTTCTTCGTGAGGCAGTCCAGCGCCTTGTCCACCTCGGCGGGCGGGGTGTGGCCGTTGCCCGCGTTGGGGGTGGCCGGGAGGCCGATCGCGACCTGGTCGGGGCGCAGCGGCGGGAAGACGCGGGCGGTGTCGCCCGCGACCGGGAAGCCGGTGAGCAGCATGTCGGTCATGGCGATGTGGAAGTCGGCGCCGCCCATGGAGTGGTACTGGTTGTCGAGGCCCATGACGGGTCCCGAGTTGTAGTCCTGGACGTGCAGCAGGGTGAGGTCGTCGCGCAGGGCGTGGATGACCGGGAGGTACGCGCCGGCGCGCGGGTCCTGGCCGCCCCAGGGGCCGGAGCCGTAGTACTGGTGTCCGAGCTGGACGAAGAAGGTCTCGGGGGCCATGGTCAGGACGAAGTCCGGGCCGTACGTGGCCTTGAGGGTCTTCACGGCGGAGATCAGGTTGACGATCGCCGGGGTGGTGGGGGCGCGGAAGTCGGTGTCCCCCGTGGCGAGGGAGAGGGAGTGGCCCTCGAAGTCGATGTCGAGGCCGTCGAGCCCGTACTCGTCGATGATCTTGCCGACGGAGGAGACGAAGGCGTCGCGGGCGGCCGTGGTGGCGAGCTGGACCTGCCCGTTCTGGCCGCCTATGGAGATCAGGACCTTCTTGCCGGCCGCCTGTTTGGCCTTGATCGCCGCCTTGAACTCGGCCAGGGTCTCGACGTTCGGGCATGCGGCGACCGGGCAGAGCTGGAAGCGGATGTCGCCCGAGGTGACCGAGGTGGGTTCGCCGAAGGCGAGGTCGATGACGTCCCAGGAGGCGGGGACGTCGGCCATGCGGACGTAGCCGGAGCCGTTGGCGAAGCTGCTGTGGAGGTAGCCGACGAGGGCGTGCGCGGGCAGGCCGGGGTTGCCCGGGGTGCCGGTGCCGGCGGTGGTGACGGTGACCGGCGCGCTCTTGGGGGACTCGCCGGCCGCGTTCACCGCGGCGACCCGGAAGGTGTACGGGGTGGACGCGGCGAGGCCGGTGACCGCGGCCGAGGTGGCGGCCGTGGTGAGGGGGTCGGCGCCGTCGCGGTAGACCGTGTACGAGGTGGCCCCGGTGGCCGCCGCCCAGGACAGGGCGACCGCACCGGAGGAGGCGGCGGAGCCCGTCAGGCCGGTGGGGGCGGCCGGGGGCCGGGGCTGGCCGGGGTCGGGGCCGGTCAGGGCGACGTCGTCGGTGAGGTGGGCGGGCTGGCCGTACCAGCCGTGGGTGTACACCGTCACGGAGGTGGTGGCGGGGCCGGTGCGGAAGGTGGTGGTGAGCTGTTTCCAGGCGCCCGGGGTCTGGGTCCAGGTGGAGACGTCGGTGGTGCCGGTGCCGCTCGCGCCGAGGTAGACGTAGGCGCCCTGCACCCAGGCGGTGAGGGTGTACGCCGAGTCGGGTCTGACGGTGACGGTCTGGGAACAGCGGGCGTTGTCCTGGCCGGCCGGGGTGGCCTTGAGGGCGGAACTCCCGCTGTGGACGGGGGTGCTGACGGTGCTTCCGGCCGCGCCGGAGCAGCTCCAGCCGTCGAGGCCGGTTTCGAAGCCGCCGTTGCGGACGAGATCGGCGTCCGCGGCCGCGGCGGGCGGGCCCGCGGTGAGGAGTCCGGCCGCCGCGAGGGCGGCGGCCGTGAGGAGGGGGAGCACTCTGCGCACAACTTCCTCCGGTGCATGGGGGGATGGAGCCGGGCCGCTGGGGTGGGAGCGACGGCGGCGCCCAAGATGGTCCAGACCAATCCTCTTGTCAAGGGGTCCGGCCCTCCCGCTCCTCCCCCGCCCGCACGCCCGCCGCCGCCTCGTGCATCGCGAGCTCCAGCAGTACCGGGTCGGTGAGCGTGCCCTCGCCGTCGGGGACCACCAGCCAGTGCCCCCCGCCCGTCGCCCGCCCCGGGTACGGGACCACGATCCAGCTCCCGCGCCCGGCACCCCGTACGCCCGTACCGATCCAGCGGGACGCCGTGCCCGGGGGTACGAAGAAGCCCAGCCGCGCGTCCCGGGAATCCGAGAGCACCGGGCCGGGCCGGGCGGTGAGCAGGTGCAGTACGTCGAGGGTGGCCCGCCCCAGCTCACCCGGCAGGATCAGCACGTCCCAGCGCCGGCCGGCGGGCAGGAGGGCGACCCCGAGGGGGTTGCGCTCCCATTCCCACCGGCAGGCGTCCGGATCCGGCGCCACCGTTGCCAGCCATTCCACTGCCGTCTTGGCCCCCGCGAACGTCATCGCCCGGCCTCCGTTCCCTCGTGTGCGGTGAAGGGTTCTCACCGGGAGAGAGCGGGGCCGGGCGGCGGTATGACGCGAGTTCTGTTACTCCATGGTGGTGAAGCGGGTCACACGGTACGCACGGGTGTGCGCCGGGGGCGTGCGGGCACCGGCCAGGGCGTCAGCTGTCGAAGCCGAGCCCGAAGCGGTCCAGGGTCCGCAGCCACAGGTTGCGGCGGCCGCCGCGGGCGTCGGAGCGGGCCAGCGACCACTTGGTGAGGGTGATCCCGGTCCACGCGAACGGCTCCGGCGGGAACGGCATCGGCTTGCTGCGCACCATCTCCAGCCGGGTGCGCTCGCTGCGGACCCCGTCGAGGAGGTCCAGCATCACGTCGGCCCCGAAGCGGGTGGCGCCGACGCCGAGCCCGGTGAAGCCGGCGGCGTAGGCCACCCTGCCCGAGTGGGCCGTGCCGAAGAACGCCGAGAAGCGGGAGCAGGTGTCGATGGCCCCGCCCCAGGCGTGGCTGAACTTCAGCCCCTCCAGCTGCGGGAACGCCGTGAAGAAGTGCTCCGCGAGCTTGAGGTAGGTCTCGGGGCGGTGGTCGTACTCGGAGTCGAGCTTCCCCCGGTACGGGTAGATGGCGTCGTAGCCGCCCCACAGGATCCGGTGGTCCTTGGTGATCCGGAAGTAGTGGAACTGGTTGGCGCTGTCGCCCAGGCCCTGCCGCTTCTTCCAGCCGATGGCCGCGAGCTGCTCCGCGCTGAGCGGCTCGGTCATCAGCGCGTAGTCGTACACCGGGACCGTGAAGGGGCGGATCCGCTTGACCAGCGAGGGGAAGATGTTGGTGCCCAGCGCGACCCGGCGGGCGAGGATCGTGCCGTACGGGGTGGTGACGGCCATCCCGGCGCCGACGGAGGACATCTTCAGGCCGCGGGTGTTCTCGTAGATCCGCACGCCCAGGTCGAGGCAGGCCCGCTTCAGGCCCCAGGCGAGCTTCGCCGGGTTGAGCATGGCGACGCCGTCGCGGTCCCAGAGGCCCGCGAGGAAGGTCGGGGAGTCGACCTCGGCGCGCAGCGCGTCCCGGTCCAGCCATTCGGAGCCGTCGGCGAGGCCCAGTTTGCGGGCCTCCTCGTGGAGTTCGCGCAGCTCCTCGACCTGGTGGGGTTCGGTGGCCACGTCGATCTCGCCGGTGCGCTCGAAGTCGCAGTCGATGCCGTAGCGGGCGACCGCCGCCTCGATCTCGTCGAGGTTGCGGGCGCCCATCTCCTCCAGCTTGGCGAGTTCGCCGGGCCAGCGGGCCATGCCGTTGGCCAGCCCGTGGGTGAGGGAGGCGGCGCAGAAGCCGCCGTTGCGGCCGGAGGCGGCCCAGCCCGCCTCCTTGCTCTCGATCAGGACCACGTCCCGGCCGGGGTCGCGCTCCTTGGCGATCAGCGCGGTCCACAGCCCGCTGTAGCCACCGCCGACGACGAGCAGGTCGCAGCGCTCGTCGGAGGTGAGCGCCGGCTGCGCGGCGGGCTTGCCGGGGTCGTCCAGCCAGTACGCGACCGGCTTCGCCTCGGAAAGGGATTTCGCAACACTACGCATGGCGACTGGGGCCATGGCTTCCAACTCCCTACGGAACTGAACTGATTACTTCGGTTGTGCCTTCTTGCGGCGGTTGCCGACCCACTGGCCGGCCAGCACCACCAGCACCGCGATGACGAACATCGCCGTACCGATGACGTTGATCTGGACGGGCGTACCGCGCTGGGCCGATCCCCACACGAACATGGGGAAGGTGACGGTGTTGCCCGAGTTGAAGTTGGTGATGATGAAGTCGTCGAACGAAAGCGCGAAGGACAGCAGCGCGCCCGCCGCGATGCCGGGCGCGGCGATCGGCAGGGTGACCCGCACGAAGGTCTGCACCGGTCCGGCGTAGAGGTCGCGGGCGGCCTCCTCCAGCCTCGGGTCCATCGACAGGACGCGCGCCTTGACGGCGGCGACGACGAAGCTGAGGCAGAACATCACGTGCGCGATCAGGATCGTCCAGAAGCCCAGCTGGATGCCCATGTTCAGGAAGAGGGCGAGCAGCGAGGCGGCCATCACGATCTCGGGCATGGCCATCGGCAGGAAGATCAGCGAGTTGACCGCGCCGCGCCCCCGGAACCGGTAGCGGACCATCGCGAAGGCTATGGCGGTGCCGAGCACGGTCGCGCCGATGGTGGCCCAGAGGGCGATCTGGAGGGAGAGCGAGAGGGAGCCGCACAGGTCGGCGACCCCGCAGGGGTCCTTCCAGGCGTCGAGCGAGAACTCCTGCCAGGCGTAGTTGAACCGCCCGGTGGGGTTGTTGAAGGAGAAGACCGTGACGACGACGTTCGGCAGGATCAGGTACGCGAGCGTGCCCAGTCCCGCGATGACGACGGCGTTGCGGCGGAGCCAGCCAAGGGGCTTGTTCATCAGACCAGGTCCTCCGTCCCCGCTCGGCGGATGTAGATGGACACCATGATCAGCACGATGGCCATGAGGATGAAGGACAGCGCGGCCGCCGTCGGGTAGTCGAGGATGCGCAGGTACTGCGACTGGATGACGTTGCCGATCATCCGGGTGTCCGTGGAGCCGAGCAGTTCGGCGTTGACGTAGTCGCCGCTCGCCGGGATGAAGGTGAGCAGGGTCCCGGAGACCACGCCCGGCATCGAGAGCGGGAAGGTCACCTTCCGGAACACCGTGGCGGGGCGGGCGTACAGGTCCCCGGCCGCTTCGTGGAGGCGGGTGTCGATGCGCTCCAGCGAGGTGTACAGCGGCAGGATCATGAAGGGGAGGAAGTTGTACGTCAGACCGCAGACGACCGCGAGCGGCGTGGCCAGCACCCGGTCCCCCTCGGTCATGCCGAGCCAGCTGGTGACGTCCAGGAAGCCGACCGCGTTGAGGGCGCCGACCACCGGGCCGCCGTCGGCCAGGATCGTCTTCCAGGCCAGGGTGCGGATCAGGAAGCTGGTGAAGAACGGGGCGATGACCAGCACCAGCAAAAGGTTTCGCCAGCGGCCCGCCTTGAAGGCGATCAGATACGCCAGCGGGTACCCGAGCAGCAGGCACAGGGCCGTCGCGGTGCCCGCGTAGAGCAGGGAGCGCAGGAACTGCGGGTAGTAGTCGGTGAAGGCGTCCCAGTAGGTCTGGAAGTGCCAGGTGACCCGGAAGCCCTCTTCGAGGGAGCCGGTCTGCACCGAGGTGGAGGCCTGGTAGACCATCGGCAGCACGAAGAACACGAGCAGCCACAGGATGCCGGGGAGCAGCAGCCAGTACGGGATCAGGCGCTTGCGCAGGGACGCCTTGTGCACCGGCGGTCCGGCGGCCGGAGCGGGCGCCTGGGGCGGCGCGGCGACGGCGCTCACACGCTCTCCTCGACGGTCTCGATGCCCGCCTCGATGTCCTGCGCGGCGTCCAGGCCGAAGGTGTGCTCCGGGTTCCAGTGGAGTATGACCTCGGCGCCGGGGACGAGGCGGGCGTCGCGCTCGATGTTCTGCGCGTACACCTCCAGCTCCGGGCAGACCGGGCTGTCGATGACGTACTGGGTGGAGACGCCGATGAAGGAGGAGTCGGCTATCCGGCCCGCGATCCTGTTGCGGCCGGCCGCGACGGTGTCCTCGTCGTCCGCGTGGACCAGGGAGATCTTCTCCGGGCGCACTCCGACCAGCAGCTTTCCGCCCGCGCGGGGCGTGGTCGAACATCGCTGGGCGGGCAGCCGGAGCACCGCGTCGGCCGACTTCACGGTGACGTCCGCCGCACCGGCCTCCAGGACCTCGGCCTCGATGAGGTTGGACGTGCCGAGGAAGTTCGCGACGAAGGTGGTCTTCGGGTTCTCGTACAGCTCGGCGGGGGCGCCCAGCTGCTCGACGCGGCCGCCGTTCATCACCGCGACCGTGTCGGCCATCGTCATGGCCTCCTCCTGGTCGTGCGTGACGTGTACGAAGGTGATGCCGACCTCCGTCTGGATCCGCTTGAGCTCCAGCTGCATCTGGCGGCGCAGCTTGAGGTCGAGGGCGCCGAGCGGCTCGTCGAGGAGGAGGACCTGGGGGTGGTTGATCAGGGCGCGGCCGACGGCGACGCGCTGCTGCTGGCCGCCGGAGAGCTGGTGGGGCTTGCGCGCGGCGAACTGGCCGAGCTGCACCAGCTCCAGCATGTCGTCGACCTGCTTCTTGACGGACTTGATGCCGCGGCGGCGCAGCCCGAACGCGATGTTCTCGAAGATGTTCAGGTGCGGGAACAGCGCGTAGCTCTGGAAGACGGTGTTGACCGGGCGCTTGTACGGCGGCAGGTGCGTCACCTCGCGCTCGCCCAGGCTGACGGTGCCGGTGGAGGGCTCCTCCAGCCCGGCGATCATGCGCAGGGTGGTGGTCTTCCCGCAGCCCGATGCGCCGAGCAGGGCGAAGAAGGAGCCCTGGGGGATGGTGAGGTCCAGCGGGTGCACGGCGGTGAAGGAGCCGTAGTGCTTGCTGATCCCGGCGAGGCGGACGTCGCCGCTCGCGGTCGTGTCAGTCATGGGTCGCGGCCTTCGGTGGTGGTGTCGTCGGAAGGGTGCGGGAGCGCGGGGTTCAGGAGGGTGGCGCTCGGCGGGGGCAGGCAGGTGGGTCAGGCGCCGATGAGCTTGGCGAACTTCTCCTCGTACGCCGTCTCTTCCTCGCTGCTGAGGGAGCGGAAGGCGTGGGACTTGGCGGTCATCGCCTTGTCCGGGACGATCAGCGTGTTCTCCGCGAGCGCGGGGTCGATCTTGGCGAGCTCGTCCTTGACCCCTTCGACGGGGCAGACGTAGCTGATGAACGCGGCCAGCCGGGCGGCCACCGGGAGCTCGTAGTAGTAGTCGACGAGCTTCTCGGCGTTGGTCTTGTGCCGGGCCTTGGCGGGCACCAGCAGGTTGTCGCTGGAGGTGATGTACCCGGCCGCGGGGACCGCGTACTTGATGTCGGGGTTGCCGGCCTGGAGCTGGATGACGTCGCCCGCCCAGGCCAGGCAGGCCGCGAGGTCCCCCTTGTCGAGGTCGGCGGTGTAGTCGTTGCCGGTGAAGCGGCGTATCTGCTTGGTGTCCACGCCCTTCTGGAGCCGGCCGACCGCCCCGTCGAAGTCCGCGGTGGTGAAGCTCGCCGGGTCCTTGCCCTGGTCGAGCAGGGTCATCCCGATGCTGTCGCGCATCTCGGTGAGGAAGCCCACCCGGCCCTTGAGGGTGGGGTCGTCGAGCAGCTGGGTGACGGAGTCGACCTTCCTGCCGTCGGTCGCCTTGGAGTTGTAGGCGATGACGGTCGAGATGCCGGTCCAGGGGTAGCTGTAGGAGCGGCCCGGGTCCCAGTCGGGGCTGCGGAACTGCGGGGACAGGTTGGCGTAGGCGTGCGGAAGGTGGGAGGGGTCCAGCTTCTGCGCCCAGCCGAGGCGGATGATGCGGGCGGCGAGCCAGTCGGTGACGACGATCAGGTCGCGGCCGGTGTCCTGGCCGGCCGCCAGCTGCGGGCGGACCTTGCCGAAGAACTCGACGTTGTCGTTGATGTCCTCGGTGTACTTGACCTGGATTCCGGTCCGCTTGGTGAACTCCTCCAGCGTGGGCCGGGACTTCTCGTCGTCGCTGGTGTCCATGTACTCGGTCCAGTTGGAGAAGTTGATCTCCTTCTCCCGCTCCGAGTGGTCGTCGGACGCCGCCGCCGCGTCACCCGCGCGCTTGGCCGGCGGGATGCCGCAGGCGGTGAGGGCGGAAAGGCCCCCGAGGGTGAGCGCCCCGACGCCGGAGGCGCGCAGCAGCGAGCGGCGGGTGAGGGCGCCGCGCCCACTGGTGAGACTGCGCCGCATCGCCGCGAGTTGCGCCGCGGAGAGGCGGTCGGGCTCGAACTGCTCCATGAGCTGCCCTTTCGGGATGGGTGCGCCGCTGGTCGGGCGGCTGGTGCCCGCGGCGGTAGCCGCAGATGGTTACGGACGGTCCCCGAAGATCGTGCGGTGCCAGTCCTTGGCCGCCACCGCGGTGTTGTCGAACATCACGTGCTTGACCTGCGTGTACTCCTCGAAGGAGTAGACGGACATGTCCTTTCCGAAGCCACTGGCCTTGTAGCCGCCGTGGGGCATCTCGCTGATGATCGGAATGTGGTCGTTGACCCAGACGCAGCCCGCCTTGAGCTCGCGGGTGGCGCGGTTCGCCCGGTACAGGTCCCGGCTCCAGGCGGAGGCGGCGAGCCCGTACGGGGTGTCGTTGGCCAGCGCGAGACCCTCGTCGTCGGTGTCGAAGGGCAGGACGACGAGGACCGGTCCGAAGATCTCGGACTGGACGACCTCGCTGTCCTGCGCCGCTCCGGAGATCAGGGTCGGCCGGTAGTAGGCGCCCTGGGCCAGTTCGCCGCCCGGGCTCTCGCCGCCGGTGACGACGGTGGCGTACGAGCGGGCGCGCTCGACGAAGGCGGCGACCCGGTCGCGCTGGGCGTGCGAGACCAGCGGGCCGAGGTCGGTGGTGGGCGCGAAGGGGTCGCCGAGCCGCACGGTCTCCATCAGCTCGGCGACCCGGGCGACGAAGGCGTCGTGCAGGGGGCGCTGGACGTACGCGCGGGTGGCGGCGGTGCAGTCCTGGCCCGTGTTGATGAGCGAGGCGGCGACGGCGCCGTGGGCGGCGGCCTCCAGGTCGGCGTCGTCGAAGACGAGGAAGGGGGCCTTGCCGCCGAGCTCCAGGTGGAGCCGCTTGACGGTGGCGGTCGCGATCTCGGCGACCCGCTTGCCGACGGCGGTGGAGCCGGTGAAGGAGGTCATGACCACGTCGGGGTGGCCGACCAGGTGCTCGCCCGCGTCCCGTCCGGCACCGGTGACGATGTTGATCACGCCGTCGGGCAGGCCCGCGTCCTTGGCCGCCTGGGCGAACATCAGGGAGGTCAGGGGCGTGAGCTCGGCGGGCTTGAGGACGATGGTGTTGCCCGCGGCGATGGCCGGGAGGATCTTCCAGGCGGCCATCTGGAGCGGGTAGTTCCAGGGCGCGATGGAGCCGACGACGCCGATGGCCTCGCGGCGCACGTAGGAGGTGTGGTCGCCGGAGTACTCGCCGGCCGCCTGGCCCTGGAGGTGACGGGCCGCGCCCGCGAAGAAGGCCGTGTTGTCGATGGTCCCCGGTACGTCGAACTCCGTGGACAGCTTGATCGGCTTCCCGCACTGCAGGGACTCCGCGTACGCGAAGTCCTCCACCTGCTCCGCCAGTACGGCGGCCAGCCGGTGCAGCGCGTCGGAGCGCTCCCCGGGGGTGGCGGCCGACCAGGCCGGGAAGGCCCGTCTGGCGGCGGCGACGGCCTCGTCCACGTCCGCCGTGCCCGCCAGTTCGTAGGTGAGCACCTCCTGGCCGGTCGCGGGGTCGACGATGGTGTGCGAGCGGCCCGAGGTGCCGGACCGGAGCCGGCCGTCGATGTACTGCGCGCCGTCTGCGAAGCGGTCCTTAACCTGGAAGCGGTTACCCATCACGCTCTCACGCTCTCCGTAGCTACAGCTCGAATTGAGTGCCGATCCTGACAGAGGCCTTCTCCCCCGCCAAGTGATTCCGTTGTTGCCTTTTGATTACGCGACGGAATCGGTCGACCATGTGTCGAGGCACGCCCGAAATCCCGTACGAAGTGTCAGTGGTGACTGCCAGACTCGCGTGCATGGAGATGATCGACACATTGATCGGGCAGGTCAGCCGTGGTGAACGGGTGAAGTACCTGCCCTTCTGGGGGCACCGGCCGCAGCCGGACGGAAGGCTCGGACCGAGCTGTCTGAGTCAGTGGTGGCCGTCCGCGTTCACTGTGGGTGATGTCCGGTACGCCACCGCCGAGCACTGGATGATGGCCGGCAAGGCGCGGCTGTTCGGGGACGCGGAGGCGGAGCGGGCGGCTCTGGAGGCGAAGAGTCCGGCGCAGGCGAAGAAGGCCGGGCGGCTGGTGCGCGGCTTCCAGGACACCGTGTGGGAGCGGGAGCGGTTCGCGCTGGTGGTGGAGGGCAGCGTGCACAAGTTCGGCTCCGATCCGGCCCTGCGGGCGTACCTGCTGGGGACGGGCTCGCGGGTGCTGGTGGAGGCGAGCCCGGTGGACCGGATCTGGGGCATCGGGCTGGCCGCCGACGACGATCGCGCCCTGGACCCGGCGCGCTGGCGCGGGCTGAACCTGCTGGGCTTCGCGCTGATGGAGGCCCGGGAGCGGCTCCGGGAGGACACGGCGGCGTGAACGTGACGGAGCGTCGCCGGGTGGCGGCCGTCATCGTGCGGGACGGCGGCGTCCTCATGGTGCGCGAGCGGGGCCGGGGGGCGTCCGGGCTGCACGACGGGCCGGAGTACTGGACCCTGCCGGGCGGCGGGGTGGAGCCCGGGGAGGACCTGGAGGCCGCCGTGCGGCGCGAGGTGGCCGAGGAGACGGGCCTGCGGGCCCTGTCGGTGCGCTACGCGTACGAGGCCCCGTACCCCTCCGGGTGGACCACCTGCTTCCGCGTGGAGGTCGGGGCCGGGGAGCCGGTACTCGGGGTGGACCCGGAGCTGACCTGCGCGTGCCCCCGGATGGTGGGGCTGACCTGGGTCCCCCTGACCCGCGGCACCCCGGACGGCCCCTACATGGTCCCCACCCTCCTGTCCCCCGCCCAGCCCTGACACCCCGCCCGCGGCCCTGGGCCACGAGCGGAGGGCCGGGCGGCGGGTGGCAGCGGCCCGGCCGCGCCGGGACACCCGGGCGGCCCGCCGGAGGGGGCCGCGGGGGTGTCAGACCCGCTCGTGCGTCGGGCCGTCGACCCGGGAGACCGAGGCGGGGCCGTCGGTGCCGCCGTCCCTCTGGGAGTCCTCCAGGGTGGGTCCGAGGAAGACCAGCAGGGTCACGCCCACGCCCAGCAGGATGCCCACCCCGCCGAGGATGATCCCCGCCAGGGCCATTCCGCCGTTGGTGGACTCGCCCCGGGCGGCCTTGCCCCGGCCGAGCGCGCCGAAGACGACCGCCGCGATGCCGAGGGCGATGCCGCCGATCATCGTGACGCAGCCGAACACGGCGAGGAGGCCCAGCACGAGCGCGGCGATGCCGAAGCCGTTGCCGGCGGGCCGGGCGTAGGCCGGGTATCCGGGGTATCCGGGGTATCCGGGGTACCCCGGATAGCCGGGATGACCCGGGTACCCCGGCTGGACATGGGCCGGCGGCGGGCCCGGGTACGCGTACGCACCGGGATCCGGCTGCGCCGGGTACCCGTACACGGACGTCGCGGGCGGGACCGGTCCGGGCACGCTCCCCGGCGGCGGCGCGACGGCCGGGGGCTGGGCCTGCGCGGCGGGGCCCTGCGGGGGCTGGGCCCCCGGTATCTCCGCGATGGTCTGCTGCTCGTGCACCGGTGGAACCGCGGCGGGCGGCACGGGCGCCCCCGGCGCCGGCCCGCCCGTCTTGCCCAGCTCGACGGCCGGCCGCTCGGGCGGCGCCCACGGGTCCGTCGGCTCAGGGCTCTGGTCGGTCATACGGCGCCCCCTCTCGTACGGCCATGCTATGCGCTGCCACCGACACTCCCCCGGCCTGCCTACGATGAAGCCGACCCGACCGCACCCGCGTCCTCCCGGAGGCCCCCATGCCCGACCTGCACCCCTTCATCGCGGGGCTGCCCAAGGCCGAACTCCACGTCCACCACGTCGGCTCGGCGTCCCCGCGCATCGTGGCCGAACTCGCCTCCCGCCACCCCGACTCGAAGGTCCCCACCGACCCCGAGGCGCTCGCCGACTACTTCACCTTCACGGACTTCGCCCACTTCATCGAGGTCTACCTCTCGGTCGTCGACCTGGTCCGCACCCCCGACGACGTGCGCACCCTCACCTTCGAAGTGGCCCGTGACATGGCCCGGCAGAACATCCGTTACGCCGAACTCACCATCACCCCCTACTCCTCCACCCGCCGCGGCATCGACGAGAACGCCTTCATGGAGGCCATCGAGGACGCCCGCAAGGCGGCCGAGGCCGAGCTCGGCGTCATCCTGCGCTGGTGCTTCGACATCCCCGGCGAGGCCGGCCTGGAGGCCGCCGCCGAAACCGCGCGCCTCGCCGTCGACCTGCACCCCGAGGGCCTGGTCTCCTTCGGCCTGGGCGGCCCGGAGATCGGCGTGCCGCGCCCGCAGTTCAAGCCGTTCTTCGACCGCGCCCGGGCCGCGGGCCTGCACAGCGTGCCGCACGCCGGCGAGACCACCGGCCCGGAGACGATCTGGGACTCCATCCGCGAGCTGGGCGCCGAGCGCATCGGCCACGGCACCAGCGCCACGCGGGACCCCGAACTCCTCGCGTACCTCGCCGAGCACCGGATCGCGCTGGAGGTCTGCCCGACCTCCAACATCGCCACCCGCGCCGTCGCGGACCTCGACGAGCACCCCGTCAAGGAGATGGTCGCGGCGGGCGTGCTCGTCACCATCAACAGCGACGACCCGCCGATGTTCGGCTCCGACCTGAACAACGAGTACGCGGTCGCCGCCCGGCTCCTCGACCTCGACGAGCGCGGTCTGGCGCAGCTGGCGAAGAACGCCGTCGAGGCCTCCTTCCTGGACCCGGCCGGCAAGGCCGAGCTGAGCGCCGAGATCGACGCGTACACCGCCGACTGGCTCGCCCGCTGACGTCCCGTCGACCGCGCCGACCCCCGAGAATGGGGTGCATGAGCACCCTGACTGCCGTCGGCCACCGCGGCGATCCCTACCGTGTCCGTGAGAACACCCTCGCCTCCGTCCGCTCCGCCTTCGCGCGCGGAGCGGACGCGGTGGAGATCGACGTACGGCTGACCCGCGACGGGGTTCCGGTCCTGCTCCACGACGAGACCCTGGAGCGGCTGTGGGGGCACGACGTACGGCTCGACGCCGTGACGTCGCCGCAGCTGAAGGAGCTCGCGCAGGGCGGGATCCCGACCCTGCGCGAGGCCTTGATGGAGGCCGGGGCGGGGCGGCTGATGATCGATCTGCCGGGTGCGTCGGCGGAGGCCGTACGGACCGTCGTGGGCCTGGTGCGCGAGTGCGGGGCGCGCGAGCGCACGTACTACTGCGCCGGGCCGGACACCATGCTCGCGGTCCGCGCCGCCGATCCGGGCGCGGAGATCGCGCTGACCTGGACCTCCCTCTCGCCGCCGCGCCGGGTGCTGATCGACGCGGTGACGCCCCGCTGGCTCAACTACCGCTTCGGGCTGGTCAGCCGGGAGCTGACGGACGCGCTGCACCGGGACGGACTGCTGGTGTCGGCCTGGACGGCGGACACCAAGCGGTCGATGCGCGCCCTCGTCAGGGCGGGCGTGGACGCCGTCACCACGAACCGGGTGGACGCGCTGACCGCCGTACGGTCCGAGCTCGGCCGGTGATCCGTGCGTGCGGCGAGCGGATCCGGGCCGCCGACCCGCGCTGGCGGGACCTGGGGCTGACGCTGCTGGTGCAGGTGGCGACGACCATTCCGTTCGTGGTGCCCCGCGATCCGCGGGAGTCCCCCGCCACCTGGGCCGCGTACCTGCTCACCTCGCTCGGCAACCTGCCCCTGGTGTGGCGGCGGCGGGCCCCGGTCCTGGTGCTGTTCGGGGTGGTCGCGGCGGGCTCGGTGTACCGGCTGGCGCTGGACGGCCCCGGGCAGCCGCTGCCGTACGCGGGGCTGATCGCCGTCTACACGATCGCGCTGTACTCCTCGGAGCGGGTGCGGCGGGTGATGGGCGCGGTCGTGACGGTGGTGATCTTCGGTTCGGTGGCGCTGAACACGCGGACGGCCCGGGAGCTGCTGTTCGCGCTGTTCGTGTTCGCGGCGGCGTTCGTGCTGGGGCGTCTGCAGGCGACCCGGCAGGCGTACACCGCGGCCGTCGAGGACCGGGCGGCGCAGCTGGAGCGGGCGAACCGGATCGAGGCCGAGCAGGCGGCCGCGCGCGAACGGGCGCGCATCGCACGGGAGATGCACGACATCCTCTCGCACGCGGTCAGCATCATGATCGTGCAGGCGGAGGCGGGTCCGGTGGCGGTGCGCAAGGCACCGGCCCGGGCGGAGGCGGCCTTCGAGGCGATCGCCGAGACGGGGCGGGACGCGATGGCGCAGCTGCGGACGATGCTCGGGGTCCTGCGGACCGACGAGGCGGCTCCGCGCGCACCGCAGCCCGGGATCGCGGCGCTGCCCGCGCTGCTGGACCGGGTACGGGCCGGCGGGCCGAGGGTCTCCTACGGGCGGACGGGCGAGGTGCGCGAGCTGCCGGCGGCGCTGGAGGCGACGGTGCACCGGGTGGTGCAGGAGGCGCTGACCAATGTGGTGAAGCACTCCGGGGCCTCGTCCGTGGACGTACGCCTGGAGTACGGGGAGGGGGACCTGACGGTGACGGTCGCCGACGACGGCCGGGGCCCGGCCGACGGCGCGTCGGGCCGTTCCACGGGCGGCGGGCACGGGCTGATCGGGATCCGGGAACGGGCCGCGGCGCACGGCGGAACGGCCTGGTGCGGTGCGGGGCCGGACGGGGGGTTCGTGGTGCGGGTGGTCCTTGTAACCTCGCCGCTGGAGGTGGGGACGTGACGATCCGTGTGGTGGTGGCCGACGACCAGGAACTGGTGCGCAGCGGTTTCGCGATGATCCTGGACGTCCAGGACGACATCGAGGTCGTCGCGGAGGTCGGGGACGGCGCGGCGGCGGTGGAGGCGGTGGACCGGCTCGCGCCGGACGTGGCCCTGCTGGACATCCGGATGCCGGTGCTGGACGGGATCGAGGCCTGCCGGAAGATCTCGGCGGGGAGCGCGTGCCGGACGGTGATGCTGACGACCTTCGACTCGGACGAGTACGTGTACGAGGCGCTGCACGCGGGGGCGAGCGGGTTCCTGCTGAAGGACGTGCGGCGGGACGATCTGGTGCACGCGGTACGGGTGGTGGCGGCGGGCGAGTCCCTGCTGGCGCCTTCGGTGGCGCGACGGCTGATCGAGGAGTACACGGCGGCGACGGCCCGTCCGGCGGGTGCCCCGGGGCTGTCGGCGCGGCGGCTGGAGGTGCTGACGGCGCGGGAGCGGGAGACGCTGCTGCACCTGGGTCGGGGGTTGTCGAACGCGGAGATCGCGGCGGCGCTGACGGTGAGCGAGCACACCGTGAAGTCGCACGTGGGGAACGTGCTGGCGAAGCTGGGCCTGCGCGACCGGATCCAGGCGGTGATCTGCGCGTACGAGACGGGGCTGATCTCGGCCGGTTCTCCCTCTGGAGAGTGAGGGGCGGCGTGTCGGCTCCCCCGCGCCGGTGAGTTGTCGTACCGCTGAAGACCCCTCTCACTGGTGATCCGCAACGGGGCCCGTGCGCAGCAACATTGAGGTCATCGGGGCAGCGAGCCCCGGTGATCCGGCACAGGGGGACACCATCATGAACGTACGTACGCGCACGCTGATCGCCGCCGCTCTGGCCCTGGGCATCGCGTCCGGCCCGGCGGTCGCCGCCCAGGCCGCGCCGGTTCAGGCCGCGCCGGTTCAGGCCGGTCCGGTCCGGGCCGCACCGGCGGGTGCCGCGGCACCCGCGTTCTCCACGCCGCCCGACGCGGCGGCGCTGGAGCGGGCCATCGCCGGCCTGGGCGCCCATCACCCGGACGCCACGGCCGCGCTGGTCCGGGTGGGCGGCACGAGCGGCGTCTGGCGGGGCCACTCCGGTGTCGCGGACGTCCGCAGCGGGCGCGAGGCGATCGAGGACGCCCGGTTCCGGGCCGGTTCGGTGACGAAGACCTTCACCGCCGCCGTGGTGCTCCAGCTGGCCGCCGAGGGGCGGCTGGATCTGGACCGGCCTGTGCAGGAGTACCTCCCCGGGCTGCTGCCCGGGGGGCCGGGCGGCTTCGAGCCCGTCTCCGTACGCCAGTTGCTGAACTACACGAGCGGCCTGCGGTTGCCGGACGGGCCCGAAGTCCCCTTCGCGGACGTGTACGCCCACCGATTCGACGTGGTGGACCCGCGGGCGCTGATCGCCGAGGCGGTGGCCGCGGGGCCCGAGTTCCGGCCCGGCGAGAAGCAGCGCTACAGCAACATCCACTACACGGTCCTGGGCGTGCTGATCGAGAAGGTGACGGGGACGACGTACGAGAGGGCGGTGTCGGAGCGGATCATCAAACCGCTGGGTCTGCACCACACTTCGTTCCCGGCGCGCACCCAGAACCGGATACCGGGCCCGTACAACCACGGGTACCAGGCGGTGCCGAAGGCCGGCGGGGGCAGCTCGCTGGTGGACGTGACGGAGTGGAACTCCACGTCCAACTGGGCGGCCGGGGACCTCATATCGACCACGGCGGACCTGGAGCGGTTCACGGTGGCGCTGTTCGGCGGCAAGGTCGTCCCGAAGGCGCAGCTGGAGGAGATGTTCACCGTGCCCGACGTCCTCGACGCCAAGACCGGTGCGCATGCGGTCCAGACGGCCGGCCTGAAGGCGTTCGAGCTGAAGGACGGGACGGTGGTGTACGGCAAGACGGGGGGCCGCTACGGCTACAACACGGTGATCGGCGGGACCCGCGACCTCTCCCGCACCCTCGTGTACTCGGTGAACTCCCTCGATGCCAAGGGCGACGACATGAACAAGGTGGCCCTGGGCATCGTGGGGGCGGCCTTCGCCAAGTAGCGGGGCGCCCCCCCTTCAGGCGGGCAGCGCTTCCAACCGCTTGATCATGCGACGCAGGGCCAGCAGGGGGATCACTCCGAAGACGCCGAACGACATGTCGATCAGTGACCACCCGATGGGGATCCCGCGTATCGGTCCGCAGATCAGTGCCAGCGGGATGATCCCGAGGCAGGCGATCATGCCGGCCTCGACGATCCAGATGTTGCGGACGGGGTCGCGGTGGACGCCGTAGAAGAAGACCGCGATCACCAGGTGGGCGAAGGCGAGCCAGTCGGTGCCGTAGAGGAGGAAGGGGTAGTCGGCGTCGGCCCGGTCCAGTCCGTCGCCCACGCGCCGCAGCCAGTCGTTGCCCACCAGGGAGTTGGCCCAGTGGAGTTCGGTGACCAGGGGGAAGGCGGTGAGCCCGCTGAGGACCAGGCAGACGACGAACAGCAACAGCCAGGCACGGATCCGCCGTTGAAGGGCGCTTCTCTCGCTCATGGGAGAAGCCTACGCCCAGAACTGAACACGTTCAGCCAATTTCCTGAACGCGTTCAGTGCGGCGTGGTCGGGGCGGGCGGCCCCGGTCAGAGGCCGACGATGGCGTTCCAGCGCTTGGCGAAGGACGCCCGCTCGGCCGAGGAGATGTCCCGGGCCACGACGAGCCGCTTGCGCATCTCGTCGTCGGGGAAGATCAGCGGGTTCTCGGCCAGCTCGGCGGTCTCCTTGTCCGGGGAGGCGGCCAGCACCTCGCGGGCGGCGGGCACCGGGCACACGTAGTTGACCGAGGCGGCGAGCTGCGCCGCCACCGCGGGGTCGTAGTAGTAGTCGACGAGGGCCTCGGCATTGGCCTTGTGCCGGGCGAGGTTGGGGACGAGCAGGCTCTCCGCCCAGAGCTCGGCGCCCTCCTCGGGGACCACGAACCGGATGTCGGGGTTGTCGGCCTGGAGCTGGATGACGTCGCCGGAGTAGGCCTGGCAGGCCAGGACGTCGCCCTTGCTCAGATCGGAGGTGTAGTCGTTGCCGGTGAAGCGGCGGATGTGCTTCTTCTTCACCATGCTCTCGACCCGGTCGCACATCCGGTGGAACTCGGACTCGGTCCACCGCGTGACGTCGACGCCTTCGCCCTGCATCAGGAGGGCGAAGGACTCGTCGAGGCCGGAGAAGAGCGTCACCTTGCCCGCCAGGTCGGGCTGCCAGAGGTCCCTGACGGACTTGATCTCCCGGCCCAGGGCCTTGCGGTTGTAGGCGATGCCGGTGATCCCCGACTGCCAGGGGACGGTGTGCAGCCGGCCCTCGTCGAAGGCGGGGGAGCGCAGCTGGGGGTCGAGGTACCGGGAGACGTTGGCCTGCGCCGGGCGGTCCATCCTCTGGGCCCAGCCCAGGTGGACGAAGCGGGCGGCCATCCAGTCGCTGACCACCACGAGGTCGTGGCCGGTCGACTGGTGGTTCATCAGGGCCGGGCTGACCTTGCCGAAGAACTCGTCGTTGTCGTTGATCTCCTCGGTGTACCGGACCTCGATCCCGGTCTTCTCGGTGAAGGCGTCCAGGGTCGGGCGGCTCTCCTCGTCCTCGTCGTCGGTGTCGATGTAGAGCGGCCAGTTGGAGAAGGCGACGCTCTGGTCCCGGTCCGAGAGGTCCTGGCCCTGCCGCCGGGCCTCCGGAACGTAGGCGGCGGGCACACCGCAGCCGGTGAGGGCGGTCAGCAGGCCCGCGGCACCGAGGCCGCGCAGCGCGGCGCGGCGGGAGAAGGCGAGTTCAGGCATGGGCAAAGCCTCGGCCAACGCGAAGGGGCGGGCAATAGACAAGATGTCTACTGCCCGCCCCTTCAGCGGCCTGCGGTGATCAGTGCGCGCCCGCCGGAACGGCGGCGTCTGCTGATCAGCCGTCGAGCGAGGTCATCACGTGCTTGATGCGGGTGTAGTCCTCGAAGCCGTAGGCGGAGAGGTCTTTGCCGTAGCCGGACTTCTTGAAGCCGCCGTGGGGCATCTCGGCGACGAGCGGGATGTGGGTGTTGATCCACACGCAGCCGAAGTCGAGGTTCTTGGACATCCGCATCGCGCGGCCGTGGTCCTTGGTCCACACGGAGGAGGCGAGGGCGAACTCGACGCCGTTCGCGTACTCCAGGGCCTGGGCCTCGTCCGTGAAGGACTGGACGGTGATGACGGGGCCGAAGACCTCGTTCTGGATGATCTCGTCGTCCTGCTTCAGGCCCGAGACCACGGTCGGGGCGTAGAAGTAGCCCTTGTCGCCGACCTGGTGGCCGCCCGCCTCGACCTTGGCGTGGGCGGGGAGGCGCTCGATGAAGCCCGCGACCTGCTTGAGCTGGTTCGGGTTGTTCAGCGGGCCGTACAGCACGTCCTCGTCGTCCGGCCGGCCCGTCTTGGTCTCGGCGGCGGCCTTGGCGAGCGCGGCCACGAACTCGTCGTGGATCGACTCGTGCACGAGCACGCGGCAGGCGGCGGTGCAGTCCTGGCCCGCGTTGAAGTAGCCCGCGACCGCGATGTCCTCGACGGCCTTGGCGATGTCGGCGTCGGCGAAGACCACGGCCGGGGCCTTGCCGCCCAGCTCCAGGTGGACGCGCTTGACGTCCTTCGAGGCGCTCTCGGCGACCTGCATGCCCGCGCGCACCGAGCCGGTGATGGAGGCCATCGCCGGGGTGGAGTGCTCGACCATGGCCCGGCCGGTCTCGCGGTCGCCGCACACGACGTTGAAGACGCCCTTGGGCAGGACCGAGTCGATGATCTCCGCCATCAGGACGGTCGAGGCCGGGGTGGTGTCCGAGGGCTTGAGGACGACGGTGTTGCCCGCGGCGATCGCCGGGGCGAACTTCCACACGGCCATCATCATCGGGTAGTTCCACGGCGCGACCTGGGCGCAGACGCCGACCGGCTCACGGCGGATGATCGAGGTCATCCCCTCCATGTACTCGCCGGCCGAGCGGCCCTCCAGCAGGCGCGCGGCGCCCGCGAAGAAGCGGATCTGGTCCACCATCGGCGGCAGCTCCTCGCTGGCCGTCAGGCCCAGCGGCTTGCCGGTGTTCTCCGACTCGGCGGCGACCAGCTCGTCCGCGCGCGCCTCGAAGGCGTCCGCGATCTTGAGGAGGGCCTTCTGCCGCTCGGAGGGGGTGGTGTCGCGCCAGCCCGGGAAGGCGGCAGCGGCGGCGGCCATGGCGGCGTCCACGTCGGCCTGGCCCGACAGCGGAGCGGTCGCGTACACCTCGCCGGTGGCGGGATTGACCACCTCGGTGGTCCGCCCGTCGGCGGCGTCCTTGAACTCCCCGCCGATGTAGTTGCGCAGACGACGCAGTTCGGTGGTCACTCCAGCCACTCTCCTGATCACATGTCCAACGATTGAGACGACCTCCCAAGCCTAGCCCCTCGCCCGACGCTTTCGACAGAGCCGGACGCCACGAACTGCGAAATCCGTGTAATCCGAGATCCGGAACAACGGATTTCATCGTCAACGGGTTGCGGAACAGACGACTCCTCGTGCACAGTGTGGTCGTGGTCAGTCGAAGCGCAGATTCCAGGAACAGACAACCGTCCCCTTCGGTCGATGCTGTGTCCCTGGCGATCATCGAGCAACTGCAGGAGGACGGTCGCCGTCCCTATGCATCGATCGGCAAGGCCGTGGGCCTCTCCGAAGCAGCCGTCCGCCAGCGCGTACAGAAGCTGCTGGACCAGGGCGTCATGCAGATCGTCGCCGTCACCGACCCGCTCACCGTGGGCCTGCGACGCCAGGCCATGGTCGGCATCAACGTCGAGGGCGACCTCGACCCGGTGGCCGATGCGCTGACCTCCATGGCCGAGTGCGAGTACGTCGTGATGACGGCCGGGTCGTTCGACCTGATGGTGGAAATCGTCTGCGAGGACGACGACCACCTGCTCGAAACGATCAACAAGAAGATCCGCACGCTCCCCGGCGTGCGATCAACCGAAAGCTTCGTTTACCTGAAGCTGAAGAAGCAGACCTACATGTGGGGAACCCGATAACCGTGAGCCAGGACCTCTCCAAGACCGCGTACGACCACCTGTGGATGCACTTCACCCGCATGTCGTCCTACGAGAACTCGCCCGTACCCACCATCGTGCGGGGCGAGGGCACCTACATCTGGGACGACAAGGGCAAGCGCTACCTGGACGGTCTCGCCGGACTGTTCGTGGTCAACGCCGGTCACGGCCGCAAGGAGCTGGCCGAGGTCGCCTACAAGCAGGCCCAGGAACTCGCGTTCTTCCCCATCTGGTCGTACGCGCACCCCAAGGCCGTGGAGCTCGCCGAGCGCCTCGCCCACTACGCCCCCGGCGACCTGAACAAGGTCTTCTTCACCACCGGTGGCGGCGAGGCCGTCGAGACCGCCTGGAAGCTCGCCAAGCAGTACTTCAAGCTGCAGGGCAAGCACACCAAGTACAAGGTCATCTCGCGTGCGGTCGCCTACCACGGCACCCCGCAGGGCGCCCTGTCCATCACCGGCCTGCCGGCCCTGAAGGCCCCCTTCGAGCCGCTGGTCCCCGGCGCCCACAAGGTGCCGAACACCAACATCTACCGCGCCCCGATCTTCGGCGACGACCCGGAGGCCTACGGCCGCTGGTGTGCCGACCAGATCGAGCAGGAGATCCTCTTCGAGGGCGCCGACACCGTCGCCGCCGTCTTCCTGGAGCCGGTGCAGAACGCCGGCGGCTGCTTCCCGCCGCCGCCCGGGTACTTCCAGCGGGTCCGCGAGATCTGCGACGAGTACGACGTGCTCCTCGTCTCCGACGAGACGATCTGCGCGTTCGGCCGCCTCGGCACCATGTTCGCCTGTGACAAGTTCGACTACGTCCCGGACATGATCACCTGCGCCAAGGGCATGACCTCGGGCTACTCCCCGATCGGCGCCTGCATCATCTCGGACCGCCTCGCGGAGCCCTTCTACAAGGGCGACAACACCTTCCTGCACGGCTACACCTTCGGCGGACACCCGGTGTCCTCCGCGGTGGCCCTGGCCAACCTCGACATCTTCGACAAGGAAGGCCTGAACCAGCACGTGCTGGACCAGGAGGGCAACTTCTTCAACACCCTGAAGAAGCTGCACGACCTGCCGATCGTCGGCGACGTCCGCGGCAACGGCTTCTTCTACGGCATCGAGCTCGTGAAGGACAAGGTCACCAAGGAGTCCTTCACGGACGAGGAGACGGAGCGCGTGCTCTACGGCTTCCTCTCCAAGGCGCTCTTCGAGAACGGCCTGTACTGCCGTGCCGACGACCGTGGCGACCCGGTCATCCAGCTGGCGCCGCCGCTGATCGCGGACCAGGGCACCTTCGACGAGATCGAAGGAATCCTGCGCTCGGTGCTCACCGAGGCCTGGACCAAGCTCTAAGCCCCAATAGTCCGATCACATGGCCCGGATCCTCCGTTCGAGTGAGAACGCGGGGGTCCGGGCCGTGTGCTGTCACCATCCAAGACGTTCATCTCTTTACATCTCAGTGCGGCGCCAGTGACCGAAGGGGCTCCGCTTCGTTCCCCCGGACGGAGGTGTACGCCATGGTGGCTCCATCGGACAGTGCCCCGGACCATGCCCCACAGGACGGCGACCTGCTCTGGGCGCGGTCCCTGCACTACTCCCACAGCGGCTCCCCCGGCCTCATCGGGGTCTCCGCCGGAGTGCGCCAGGGCGAGATCCTGGCCGTGACCGGCCCGCGCGGCAGCGGGAAGACCACCCTGCTGCGCTGTCTGACCGGACAGCTGGTGCCCGAACAGGGCGAGGTCTGCTTCGACGGCCTCCCCGTCCACACCCTGCGCACCGCGCTCCGCGAGCGGCTGCGCCGCGACCGGTTCGCCTGGCTCGGACCCGAGCCGCAGCTGCTGCCCGAGCTCAAGGTGTGGGAGAACGTGGCCCTGCCGCTGCTGCTCTGCGGCGCCCCGGGCCGCACCGCCCGCCAGGCCGCCTGCGCCTGGCTGGACCGCCTCGACATCGGCGGCTTCGCCCGCAAGCGCCCCGGCGCCCTGAACCGGGCCGAATGCCAGCGGGTGGCCCTCGCCCGGGCCCTGGTCGGGGAGCCCGCGGTGCTCTTCGCCGACGAGCCGACCGCCCCGCTGCACCGCGCCGAGCGCGCCCTGCTGCTCCGGACGCTGACCACCGCCGCCCGATCGCACGGGATCACCGTGGTGGTGGCCACCCACGACGAGGAAACCGCCGCCGCGGCCGACCGTACGCTGGCCCTGCTCGACGGCCGCCCCGCCACGACCGCGACCGCGGCCGACGGCTCCCCCCGGACGACGGAGGACCAGGCCGCGTGCTCGCTCTCCGCCTAGCCCGCGGCTCCCGCCCCGCGGTCCAGCTGCGCCGACTGCTCGTCGCGGCCGCCTCCGCCGGTACCGGGTTCCTGCTGCTCTACGTCCTCGCGGAGGCCATGGCGCGGCCCGCCGGATCGCTGCCGCAGCTGCTGTGGGCCCTGGTGCCGCTCGCCGCCACCGTCCAGTTCGCGGTGGCCGTCGCCCGCACCGACCCGGCGACACTGCCCCGCGCGGGGCTCGACGCCGTCGGGCTGGGACCCGTACGGCTCACCCTGGTCGGCGCGGTCTCCACCGCCGTCGCCTGCACCCTGGGCAGCCTCGTGGCCCTCGCCGCGTTCCTGCACCTGCGGGGCGACGTCGTCGGCCTCCCCTTCGACGGCGCCGGAGCCCGGCTGCTCCACGCCGACCAGCCGCTGCCGGTGGCCGGCGCACTCACCCTGCTGGCCCTGATCCCGCTCACGGCCTCCGCCGCCACCGTCCTCACCTTGCGGCCCCGCCCGCCGATGGCCGGAATCACCCCGCAGGCCGGGGTGCCCTGGGGGGTGGCGCTCGCCGCCTGCGGGCTCACCGCCCTGGCCTACGCCGGCCCGCGCGGGGCGGCCCTCCCGGCCGGCTGGGTCCTGATCGCGGCGGGGCTGGCCCTCGCCGGACCGGGGCTGGCCTACGCCTGCGGAACCCTGGTGCAGGCCGCCCGCCCGGGCGCGCTGCGGCTGCTGGCCGGGCGGGCCCTCCAGGAGGAGGCGCCCCGGCTCGGCCGCCCCCTCGGGGTGCTGTGCGCCGTCGGCGCGGCCGCGCTCACCTCCGTGGCCCTGCGCGACCAGGGCGGACCCCTCACCCCGCTCGGGCCGCTGACGGCACCCGCCGCCGCGCTCGTCGCCCTGTGCGCGGCCGCGACCCTTCTCACATCGGCCGCCGAATCCCGCCGGTCCCGCTCCGCCGCCCGGGCGGCCCTGCTCGACCTGGGAACCCCGGGAACGGTGCTGCGTACGGCCGTGACGCTGCGGGCCACCGCCCTGCTCGCCGTGTGCCTCCCGCTCAGCTGGGGTGTGGCGCAGCTGACGTCCCTGGCGTTGACCCGCTGAGGTGACCAGCCCTTAGTGTGGGCCGAATGGTCAACGCAGACATCGAGATCGAGACGCTCGCCGAATTCGACCGGGTCGCCGCCCGGGGCTCACTGAGCGGCTACCGCATCCAGTCGCTCAACCTGCTAGAACGGACCTTCGCCCTGCTGTCCGCCGACACCTCCGCGGCCGTCTTCCTCGGCTGCGCGATGGAGCCCGACGCCTCGGCGAAGGTCCGCGCGGACGGCGCGCTCGTCTTCCCGCCCGTGCCGGACCTGCCGTTCGACCCGTACCGGGGCCTGCTCTACACGCCGGACGAACTGTTCGCCGGTCTCGCCGACGGCTACGAGTGCACCCCGGACGCCCAGGCGTACGCCTGGTTCCAGGAGACCAAGGCCGACGGCGACGTCTTCTCCTCGATGCTGCGCTCCATCCACGACGACGCCGTCTCCGACGCCCTCGACGAGCACCTCGCCGGCGCCCGCGTGGTCGGCGTGATGGGCGGCCACGCGATGGCCCGCGGCGGCGCCGGGTACCGGGGCGCGGCCGAGCTCGGCCGGGCGCTGTCCCGGTCGGGGCTGACGGTCGCCACTGGTGGCGGCCCGGGCGCGATGGAGGCCGCCAACCTCGGCGCCTACCTGGCGCCCGCCCCCGACGAGGCCCTCACCGAGGCGCTGGAGCTGCTGGCGAAGGTGCCGTCCTTCGCCCCGTCCGTCTCCGAGTGGGCGCGCGCCGCCTTCGCCGTACGGGAACGCTGGCCCGCGGGCGGCGACTCCGTCGGCATCCCGACCTGGTTCTACGGGCACGAGCCGCCGAACGCCTTCGCCGGCCAGATCGCCAAGTACTTCGCGAACGCCACCCGCGAGGACGGCCTCCTCGCCCGCTCCACGGCGGGCGTGGTGTTCCTGCCGGGCGCGGCGGGCACGGTGCAGGAGATATTCGACAACGCGACGCCCAACTACTACGCGTCGCGCTCCGAGCCGACGCCGATGGTCCTGGTCGGCCGCGCCCACTGGACGGATCACCTGCCCGCATGGCCCCTGCTCCAGGCCCTGGCGCGCGGCCGCGCGATGGAGTCCCGGATCGCGCTGGTGGACTCGGTGGACGAGGCTGCGGACGTGCTCGCCGCAATGCGCTGACTCCCGCAGGCAACTTCCGGGGCCGTTCACACGTCTGGCAGAGGTACCGCAAAACCTGCCAGACGTGAACGGAGCCCTCTGTGCTCATAGGCCTGCTGACCGCTGTCGCGGCGTCCATCTGTTACGGCACGGGATCCGTCCTGCAAGCCGTGGGCTCGCGCCGGGCCGCCCGGATGTCCCCCGCCGCCGCCGGGGTCACCGCGCACGGCGGACCGAACCTGAGCTCCACCGCCAAGGCCGCGATGACCTGGGAGTTCATCGTCGGCACGATCCTCGACTTCGTGGGGTTCGGGCTGGGTGCGCTGGCCGCGCGGATGCTGCCGCTGTTCCTGTCCCAGACGGTCATCAGCGCCAACCTGGTCATCACGGCCGTACTGAGCGTGAAGATGCTCGGGATCCGGCTGACGCGCAAGGAGTGGACCTCCATCGGCGTGGTCTGCGCGGCGCTGGTGCTGCTGGCCACGGCCGCCGGCCACGAGGGCGGCCACCACGCCCCGATGTCCACGCACTGGTGGCTGCTGGGCGTGACGGCGCTGATCATCGTCGGCGGCACGGTGGCCGTACGGTTCCTCGGTGCCCGGGCCGCGATCCTGGCGGGCCTGCTGTCGGGTCTGGCCTTCGGCGCCCTGGGCGTCGGGGTGCGCGTCCTGAACGGCGTGGAGCCCTTCGACCTGGGCACGCTGCTCGTGGACCCGGCCCTCTACGCGATCGTGCTGGCCGGGGCCGGCGGCATGTACCTGCACACCGTCGCCCTCCAGATCGGCTCCGTGAACGGCGCCACGGCGGCGCTGGTCGTCGGCGAGACGGTGCTTCCTGGCGCCATCGGCGTGCTCTGGCTCGGGGACGCCTCCCGGCCCGGCCTGGCCTGGCTGGCCGTGCTCGGCTTCGTCCTGGCCGTCACGGGCGCGGTGGCGGTGGCCTGGTACGGCAACCACGACGGGGCCGAGGCCCCGGCGGAGGAACCGGTTCCGGCACCGGTGGCCTGACCCGGCCCGCCGGCCCGGGCGAGCGGCCGCGGGCCCGCCCCCTCGTTCACCCCCACGGGTGTGCGGGGTGGCGGGCCCGCGGCCGTTGGCGCTTGCTGGGTGCATGGAGACCACCACCGCCCGGATGGAAACGCCGCGTGCCGCGGGGGCGGCGGGAGTCGTCTTCGCGCTGCTGCTGGCCGCCGCGATCGTGCTCATGCGGTACGCGATCCCGTCGGGGGACGCCGCCCACGCCCCGGTGGCTTCCGACCGGCGCTGGGCGGTGCGCACGGCGCTGGAGATCGTGCCGTTCTCCGGGATCTTCTTCCTGTGGTTCATGGGCGCCCTGCGCGCGCACACCGGGGACGCCGAGGACCGGTTCGTCGCCACCGTCTTCCTGGGCAGCGGGTTCGTCTTCGCCGCCACCCTGTACGTCTCCGCCGCCGCCGCGGGCAGCGTCCTCCAGGAGAGCACGGCGCCCTCCGGCTTCGGCCGCTCCTTCGCGTACGCGCTGCTGACCACGTACGGGATGCGCATGGCGGCCGTGTTCGTCTTCGCGACCTCGACGATCGGCAGGCGGCTCGGCGTCTTCCCGCGCCCGCTGACGCTGCTGGGTTACGTGGTGGGGCTGGTGCTGCTCCTGACGGGATCCAGCGTGCCCTGGTGCGAGATGTTCTTCCCGGCCTGGGCGCTCGCCGTCAGCCTGTACATCCTGCGGGCGAGCCGGCGGCGGTAGTGCTCCCGGCAGGCGACCCCCGCCCGGCGCGTGCATGCTGGAAGTCGGGGGTGACGGGGGTGATCGGGCCACGGAAAGGCTGATGCCTCATGAGGCTTGTCGTCGACCTCAACCGCTGCCAGGGCTACGCGCAGTGCGCCTTCCTGGCCCCCGCCGTGTTCTCGATGCACGGTGACGAAGCCCTGCTGTACGACCCGAACCCGGCCACGGACGGGGATGCGGGCGACGAGCTGCGCGAGAACGTCGCACGGGCCGTGGCCGCCTGTCCGGTACGGGCGATCCTGCTGGAGCTGTCGGACGGCCATGCGAGTGACGCACCGGGAGGCGGGTCATGAGCGGCGACGGCAGCCTGGACCGGCTCAAGCGCGAGGGGCGCATCGTCGTCGTCGGCGCCTCGCTGGCGGGCCTGAGAGCCGCCGAGACCATGCGGGACAAGGGGTTCGCCGGCTCCCTGACGATGATCGGCGACGAACCGTACGAGCCCTACGACCGGCCCCCGCTGTCCAAGCAGGTGCTGCTGGGCCGTGCCACCCCGGACCGCACGGCCCTCCCCCGCCGCCGGCACATCGACGCGAAGTGGCGGCTGGGGGTCCCCGCGAACGGCCTGGACATGGCGGCCCGCGTGGTCCGCCTCGCCGACGGGGACGAGGTGGAGTACGACCGCCTGCTGATCGCCACCGGCGTACGGGCGCGCCCCTGGCCGAAGGCCGACGAGGCCGCGCTGGACGGCGTGTTCGTGCTGCGCACCCGGGACGACGCCGCCGCCCTGGAGCACAAGCTGGCGGCCGGCCCCCGCCGGGTGCTGGTGATCGGCGCCGGATTCACCGGCTCCGAGATCGCCTCGGCCTGCCGGGAACGCGACCTGCCCGTCACGGTCGCCGAGCGCGCCTCGGCGCCGCTGGTCGGCGCCCTGGGCGGGGTCATCGGCGAGGTGGCGGCCGCGATGCACCGCGAGCACGGGGTGGACCTGCGCACGGGGATCATGGTGACCGGGCTGGAGGGCGATGCCACCGGACGGGTGCGCGCGGCGCACCTCTCCGACGGCACGACCCTGGAGGCGGACGTCGTGGTCGTCTCCCTCGGGGCCATGCGCAACACCGAATGGCTGGCCGGGTCCGGGCTGGGCGCCGGCCCCCGCGGCATCGCCTGCGACGCGGGCTGCCGGGCCTTCGACATCCGCGGCATCGTCACCGACGACATCTACGTGGCGGGTGACGTGGCACGCTCCCCGCACGCCCTGTTCGGCTACCAGTTCCTGTCCCTGGAGCACTGGGGCAACGCGGTCGCCCAGGCGGAGACGGCGGCGCACAACATGCTCAGCGAGAGCGCCGACCGCCGCCCCCACATGTGGGTGCCGGCGTTCTGGTCCTCCCAGTTCGGCGTGAACATCAAGTCGGTCGGAGTGCCGTCGATGGGCACGGAGATCCTCATCGCCCAGGGCTCGCGCGACGAGCACCGGTTCACCGGCGTGTACGGGTACCAGGGACGCGTGATCGGCGCCGTCACCTTCGACCAGTCCCGCTGGCTGCAGTTCTACCAGCGGCTCATCGAGGAGACCGCGCCCTTCCCGCCGACGTTCGAGACGCTGGACCGCAGGGCGGACGGACACCAGCCGCTGCCCGCCGACTTCCCGGACCCGTCGGTGCCCACGCACGGCCCGACCATCACGCTCACCGGCTATTCGCCGGCCGACCGGCGGATGACGTTCACCCCCGCGCACCACTGACCCGGACGCGCCCTCCACCGAGGAGCACGAGGAGCACGAGGATCTCTCATGACTCAAGACTTCCTGCGGCAGATCTTGGACTACTCCAACCGGGCCGACCCGTACCCGCTCTACAAGGAGCTCCGCAAGACGCCGGTCTACCACGTCGGCAGCGGTCCGTTCGTCGTCAGCACGTACTACGAGATACAGGCCCTGCTCCACGATCCGCGGATCAGCTCCGACTCCCGCAACCTGGCCCCGACGGCGAGCGACCCGCTGGCCGAGCCGGGCGAGAATGAGGAAACGGTCCTGCCGCCGTCCTTCCTCAAGCTGGACCCGCCCGAGCACGACCGGCTGCGCCGCATGACGAACCGGCCGTTCGGGCCGCCGCACTCCCCGCACCGCGTCCACGACATGCGCGGCGAGCTCGGCGGCATCGTCTCCGGGCTGATCGACGGCATCGCCGAGAACGGGAACGCGGACCAGATCGACCTGGTCGAGGAGTTCTCGTACCCCTTCCCCGTGACCGTGATCTGCCGGCTGCTGGGCATACCGAGCGAGGACGAGCCGAAGTTCCACGTCTGGGCGGACATCCTCGCGGCGAGCCTGGACCCGGATCCGGACGCCGACCCAGCCGAGCGCGAGAAGCGCACGCACGACACCCGCATGGAACTCGGCATGTACCTGGCCGGGCTGATCGACGAGCGCCGCAAGAACCCCACCGGCGACATGCTCTCGGAGCTGGCCACCGGGCACGGGCCGGACGGCAGCATGACCACCATGGAGG
>NZ_JBHWBP010000005.1:51124-81555 GCF_042735575.1 Streptomyces sp. NPDC059564
GTGATGAGCACCTCGGCGCTGCTGATGATCGCCGGCCACGAGACCACGGTCAACCTGATCACCAACGGCATGCTCACGCTGCTGCGCCACCCGGAGGTCCTCGACCGGCTGCGCGCCGATCCGGCGCTGTCCATCCCCCTCGTGGAGGAGCTGCTGCGCTACGAGCCCCCGGTGCAGCTGGTCCCCCAGCGCAGCACCCTCGCCGACATCGAGGTGGCGGGTGTGGAGATCCCCAAGGGCTCCTCGCTCTGGCTGGTCCTCGCCGCCGGGAACCGGGACCCCCTGCGGTTCGAGGACCCCGACCGCTTCGACCCGGACCGCGAGGACATCCAGCACCTGGGCCTCGGCAGCGGCATCCACAGCTGCTTCGGGGCGCCGCTGGCCCGGCTGGAGGCACAGCTGGCCCTGAGCGAGCTGGCCCGCAGGCTGGAGAACCCCCGGCTGCTGGCCGACCCGCCCCCGTACCGGCAGAACGCGGTGCTGCGCGGCCCCCGCCACCTGCCGATCGCCTGCGACGGCATCCGGCCCTGAAGCCGGTCCGCCCCCTGCCTACGGGGTCCCGGGCAGGACGACCACCTCGGACGGGCTGAAGCTCACCGAGACCCGGTCGCCCACGGCCGGGGCCCCGGCCAGGCCGCACTCGGCCTCCAGCACCGGGCCCGCCTCCGGCCGCAGCAGCAGGGCCACGTGCGTGCCGCGGAAGGTGCGGGAGGCCACCTCGCAGCTCAGGCCGTCCGCCCCGAGGACCACCCCGGCCGGGCGGATCAGCAGGCGGCGCTCGCCCTCGGGGGCCCCGGCGGGCACCGGGACCTTCCCCCACGGGGTGGCGGCCGCGCCGCCGGAGACCGTCGCGGGGACCACGTTCTCGAAGCCGAGGAAGCGCGCCACGAACTCCGAGGCCGGCCGCTGCCACACCTCCAGCGGGGTCCCGGCCTGCGCGATCCGCCCGTCCCGCATCACCACGACCCGGTCGGCCAGCGCGAAGGCCTCGCCCTGGTCGTGGGTGACGGCGAGCACGGTGGTGCCCAGCCGGGAGAAGAGCGCGCGCAGCTCGACGACGAGCCGCTCCCGCAGCCCCCGGTCGAGCTGGCCCAGCGGCTCGTCCAGCATCAGCAGCCGCGGTGAGGGGGCCAGCGCCCGGGCCAGGGCGACCCGCTGCTGCTCACCGCCCGACAGCGAGGCCACCGCCCGGCCCTGCGCGCCCGGGAGCCCGACCAGCTCCAGCAGCTCCGCGACCCTGGCCCCGTAGGACCCGCCCGGGGAACGGCCCCGCATCCGCAGGCCGAAGGCGACGTTCCCGCCGACGTCCCGGTGCGGGAACAGCTGGTGGTCCTGGAACATCAGGCCCACCCCCCGCCGGTGCACCGGCACCCCGGCCTGGTCGGCGCCGCCGAGCAGCACCCGCCCGCCGGACACCGCCTGGAGCCCGGCCACCACGCGCAGCAGCGTGGACTTGCCGCTGCCGCTGGGCCCCAGGACGCAGACGATCTCGTGCTCGGCGACCGCCAGGTCCACCGCGTCCACGACCGCCCGGTCGCCGAAGCGGACCGACACCCCTTCGAGCCGGAGCAGGGTCATCAGAACTCTCCCGAGGTCTTGTCGGGTCGCAGTCGCTCCAGCACCAGCAGGGACACCGCGCACACCAGCATCAGAATCGTGCTCAGGGCCATGGCCTGCCCGTAGTTCATTTCGCCGGCCCGCCCCAGCAGCCGCGCCACGGCCACCGGCAGCGTCGGGTGGTCCGGCCGGGCGATGAACACCGTCGCCCCGAACTCGCCCAGCGACACGGCGAAGGCGAAGCCCGCCGCGATCAGCAGCGCCCGCCGCACCAGCGGCAGGTCCACCTCCCGCCAGGCCCGCAAGGGGGAGGCGCCGAGCACGGCCGCCGCCTCCCGCAGCCGCCCGTCCACGGCCCGCAGCACCGGCAGCATCGTCCGCACCACGAACGGGACGCCGACGAGGGCCTGCGCCAGCGGCACCAGGATCCACGAGGTCCGCAGGTCCAGCGGCGGCTCGTCCAGGGTGATCAGGAAGCCGAAGCCCACCGTCACGGCGGACACCCCGAGCGGCAGCATCAGCAGCGCGTCGAAGCCCCGTACGAAACGCCCCGCGCGCCGGGTCAGCGCGGCGGCCGCGAGCCCCCCGATGAACAGGGCGATGGCGGTGGCGGCCAGCGCGTACTGGAGGGAGTTCCAGATGGCTTCCAGCGGCGGCACCAGAAACGTTCCGCCCCCGGCGCCCGCGTCCTGGAGCGCCCGGTAGAAGCCCAGCCCGTACCCGCCGGGCGCGTCGAAGGACCGCTCCACCAGCACGGCCAGCGGCGCCACGATCAGCAGCAGCACGGTCAGCAGCACCCCGCCGAGCAGGCCGCGCTGCGCCCACCCGCGCGGCCGGTGCGAGGTGCGCGCCGGGTCCACGAGCCGCAGGGCGGTCTCGCGCCTGCGTACGGTCCGGGCGTGCACGGCGAGGATCAGGGCGACGGCGGCGAACTGGACCATGGTCAGCACGGCGGCCGTCGGCAGGTCCAGCAGCTGCGCGGTCTGCCGGTAGACCTCCACCTCCAGGGTGGAGTACGAGGGCCCGCCGAGGATCTGCACGACCCCGAACGAGGTGAAGGTGAAGAGGAACACCATCAGCGCGGCGGCGGCCACCGCCGGGGCGAGCGCGGGCAGGGTCACCCGCCGCCAGGCGGCGAACCGTCCGGCGCCCAGCACCCGGGCGGCCTCTTCCTGGCGCGGATCCAGCTGGGCCCACAGCCCGCCGACCGTCCGTACGACGACGGCGTAGTTGAAGAAGACGTGCGCGAGCAGGATCGCCCAGACGGTGGTGTCCAGCCGGACGCCCCAGAGCTCGTCCAGCAGCCCGCCCCGCCCGACGAGCGCCAGGAAGGCGGTGCCGACGACCACGGTCGGCAGCACGAAGGGGACGGTGACCAGGGCGCGCAACAGCTGCTTGCCCGGGAACTCGAAGCGCGCGAACACGTACGCGGCGGGCAGGGCCAGCAGCAGGGTGAGGGCGGTGGAGGCCAGCGCCTGCCAGGTGGTGAACCACAGCACACCGGCGATGTCGGGCTCGGCCAGGACCTCGCCGATCCGGCCGAACTGCCAGCCCTCGTCCGTCTTGAGCCCGCGCCCGACGATCGCGGCGACGGGATAGGCGAAGAACAGCCCGAAGAAGGCGAGCGGCACGGCCATCAGGGCCAGCCGGACGGCCGTGGCGCGCCCGCCCTCCTTCGGGGAGCTCTCCCGCACTACTTCACGACGAGCGAGGACCATGCCTTGACCCACTGCTCACGGTTCTTGGCGATGGCGTCGGGGGCGACCGTTTCCGGCTTCTCGACGACCACGCCGTGCTTCGTGAACAGCTCCGGCAGCTTCGCGTCCTTGACCACCGGGTTCACGAACATCTGGAGCGGCATGTCCTCCTGGAACTTCTTGCTCACCAGGAAGTCGAGGAGCGCCTTGCCGCCCTCCTCGTTCTTCGCGCCCTTGAGCAGGCCCGCGAACTCGACCTGGCGGAAGCAGGTGCCGGTGGCCACGCCCGTGGGCGCCTCGGCCGGCTGCGGCTCACCGTAGAGGACCTCGACCGGCGGGCTGGAGGCGTAGGAGACGACGAGCGGCCGGTCGCCCTTGGCCTTCTTGCCGCCCGCGGAACCGGAGAAGCGCTCGTTGTAGGCCTGCTCCCAGCCGTCGACGACCTCGACGCCGTTGGCCTTGAGCTTGCTCCAGTAGTCCTTCCACCCTTCCTCGCCGTACTTGCCGACGGAGGCGAGCAGGAAGCCGAGGCCGGGCGAGGAGGTCGCGGCGTTCTCGGTGACCAGCAGGTTCTTGTACTCGGGCTTGACCAGGTCGTCCAGCGTCTGCGGCGGGGCGATCTTCTTGTCGGCGAAGTAGGCCTTGTCGTAGTTGACGCAGATCTCGCCCGAGTCGACCGGGGTGACCCGGTGCTGCTGGTCGAGCACGAACTCCGGCTTGACCTGGTCCAGGCCCTTGGCCTGGTACGGGGTGAAGATCCCGTTGTCGAGGGCGCGCGAGAGCAGCGTGTTGTCGACGCCGAAGAAGACGTCGCCGCGCGGGGAGCCCTTGGTGAGGATCTCCTGGTTCAGCGCGGCACCGGCGTCCCCGGACTTCAGGACCTTGACGGTGTAGCCGCTCTGCTGCTCGAACTCCTTGAGGACCGTGTCGGTCACGTTGAAGGAGTCGTGGGAGACCAGGGTGATCGTCTTGGACTTCGGGGCGTCGCTCGCGCCCGCGGGCTTGTCCTTGGCGTCGCCGCCGCCACAGGCGCTGAGCGTGGTGACGCCGAGCGCGGCCGCGAGTGCGACGCCCGCGATCTTCTTGGTGGTGCTCACTGGTGAATTCCTCCTGGGATGTCCAGGAGAAGACGCGGCCCTGCCCGGCGCTCTGTGGGAGCGGACGCCGGGCAGGGCGCAACAGCTTGAGTGATGACCGAACTTCCTACCCCGAATGACCGGGGCGAGGTTCAGAGGGTCTGCGGATGACGGTTACCGCACTCTCAGCGCTGTGGCGCTCCCCTGTCGGAATGATGAAGTTGTCCGGCCACAGGGTACCCCGCGGCCGATTGTGAACGGTTCTGGCCGGAAGCTAGCGCTCGGAGGCGGCCAGCTGGCCGCACGCGCCGTCGATCTCCTGGCCACGGGTGTCCCGTACGGTCACCGGCACGCCGTGCCGGGCGATGGCCTCGACGAAGGCCTTCTCGTCCTCGGGGCGCGAGGCGGTCCACTTCGAGCCCGGCGTCGGGTTCAGCGGGATCAGGTTGACGTGCACGCGCTTGCCCTTGAGCAGGCGGCCGAGCAGGTCACCGCGCCAGGCCTGGTCGTTGATGTCGCGGATGAGCGCGTACTCGATGGAGATGCGGCGGCCGGACTTCTCGGCGTACTCCCAGGCGGCGTCGAGCACCTCGCGGACGTTCCAGCGGGTGTTGACCGGTACGAGGGTGTCGCGCAGCTCGTCGTCCGGCGCGTGCAGCGAGACCGCGAGGCGGCACTTGAAGCCCTCGTCGGCGAAGCGCAGCATGGCCGGGACCAGACCGACGGTCGAGACGGTGATGCCGCGCTGCGACAGGCCCAGGCCGTCGGGCTCCGGGTCGGTGAGCCGGCGGATGGCGCCGACGACGCGGTTGTAGTTGGCGAGCGGCTCGCCCATGCCCATGAAGACGATGTTGGAGAGCCGGGCCGGACCGCCGGGGACCTCGCCGTCGCGCAGGGCGCGCATGCCGTCGACGATCTGGTGCACGATCTCGGCGGTGGACAGGTTGCGGTCCAGACCCGCCTGGCCGGTGGCGCAGAAGGGGCAGTTCATACCGCAGCCGGCCTGCGAGGAGATGCACATGGTGACCCGGTCCGGGTAGCGCATCAGCACGGACTCGACGAGCGTGCCGTCGTGCAGCTTCCACAGGGTCTTGCGGGTGGTGTCGTCGTCGCACGAGATGTGCCGGATGACGTTCATCAGGTCCGGCAGCAGCTCCTGCTGGAGCTTCTCGCGCGAGGCGGCCGGAATGTCGGTCCACTCGGCCGGGTCGTGGGCGTAGCGGGCGAAGTAGTGCTGGGAGAGCTGCTTGGCCCGGAACGGCTTCTCGCCGATCGCGGCGACCGCCTCACGGCGCTCGGCCGGGGTCATGTCGGCGAGGTGCCGGGGCGGCTTCTTGGCTCCGCGGGGTGCGACGAACGTCAGCTCTCCCGGGACGGGGCGGGGGGCCATGGGGGTACTCCTCAGCGTTTGCGAGCCCTGGTGCGGGCGACCTCCGCGTCGGCGGAGACTTGTCGATGGCACGACCGGTGCCCGGAGACCTCACGGGTCCACCCCCGCCGTAGAACGGGGAAAGCGCGCCACCCGGAGGTGACGCGCTTATCAGGATAACCCGCCCGGTCGTATCAGCCGGTGCCGACGAACGCGGCCAGCAGCAGCCAGACCACCGGAGCGGTCGGCAGCAGCGAATCGAGCCGGTCCATGATGCCGCCGTGGCCCGGGAGCAGGGTGCCCATGTCCTTGATCCCCAGGTCCCGCTTGATCATCGACTCGCCCAGGTCGCCCAGGGTGGCGCTGACGGCGACCGCGAGACCCAGCAGCAGGCCCTGCCACCAGGCACCCCCGTCGATCAGGAACTCCATGCACAGCGCGCCGGCCGCCATCGCGAAGGCCACCGCCCCGAGCAGCCCCTCGCGGGTCTTGCCGGGACTGATGCGCGGCGCCAGCTTGGTCTTGCCGAAGCGCCAGCCCACCGCGTAGGCCCCGGTATCGCTGACCACGGTCAGGACCAGGAAGGTGACGACCCGCTGGGGGCCGTCGTCGGCGGTGAGCAGCATCGCGACGAAGGTCGCCAGGAAGGGCACGTAGAACGCCGCGAAGACACCGGCCGTGACGTCCTTGAGGTAGTCCTCGGGCGGTTCGGTCATCCGCCAGACGAGCACCGCCAGCGCCGTGAGCGCCATGGCCACCCAGGCGCCCTCGGCCCCCCGGACGTACCCGGCGATGACCATGGCGGCGCCGCCGACCGCGAGCGGGACGAGCGGGGCCTTGATGCCCTTCTTCTCCTGGAGCCGGGAGGTGAGCTCCCACAGGCCGACGACGACGGCGACGACGATCACGCCGACGAAGACGGCCTTGACGATGAACAGCGAAGCGAAGATCACCGCACCGAGGCCGACGCCGACCCCTATGGCGGCACGCAGATCCCGCCCCGCGCGCTTCTTGGGCGGTGGCGGGGAGGCGTCCTGCGGTGCCTGCGAAGGCGGAGGCGGGGGGCTGGGCATGGGCTCCTGCGGCGGCGTCTCGGCGCGGAACGGGGGGCCGCCGAAGGCGGCGGCCCCCCGATCGCGTGCTTCCCGGTCGTCGAAGGCACGGCCGGCGGCATCGGGCACGATGGGCATGGGCCGAGTCTGCGGGCCCACCAGCGCATCGTATGCGGGACCCGCCGCAGCCGGCTCCGCGGCCCAGGGAGAGTCGTTCATCAGACCTCGAGGAGCTCGGATTCCTTGTGCTTGAGCAGCTCGTCCACCTGCGCGACGTACTTCGCGGTGGTGTCGTCGAGCTCCTTCTCGGCGCGGCGCACCTCGTCCTCGCCGGCCTCCTTGTCCTTGACGAGCTTGTCAAGGGCGTCCTTCGCCTTGCGGCGCACGGAACGGATGGAGACCTTGGAGTCCTCGGCCTTGTTCTTGGCGACCTTGATGTACTCCTTGCGGCGGTCCTGCGTCAGCTCGGGGAAGGTCACCCGGATGATGCGGCCGTCGTTGCTCGGGTTGACACCGAGGTCGGAGTCGCGGATGGCCTGCTCGATGTTGCGCAGCGCGGACGCGTCGAACGGCGTCACGATCGCCATGCGCGGCTCGGGCACCGCGAAGGACGCCAGCTGGTTGATGGGCGTGATGGCACCGTAGTACTCCGCCACGATCTTGTTGAACATCGCCGGGTGCGCACGACCCGTGCGAATCGCGGCGAAGTCTTCCTTGGCGACGACGACGGCCTTCTCCATCTTCTCCTCGGCCTCGAGGAGGATTTCTTCGATCACCACGTGCTCCTGCATGTCAGATTTGGATGGTTCAGGCGGGCGGGGCGGTGCGAGCCGCCCGGACCGGGCCCGGCCGGGGCCGGGCCGCGGCGGGGCTCAGACCCGGGTGCCCTGGGCGCTCACGAGCGTGCCGATCTTCTCACCCTTGACGGCGCGGGCGATATTGCCCTCGGCGAGCAGTTCGAAGACCAGGATCGGCAGCTGGTTGTCGCGGCACAGCGTGATGGCCGTGGCGTCGGCGACCTTGAGGTCCCGGGACAGCACCTCGCTGTACTCCAGCGCGTCGAACTTCACCGCGTCCGGATTGGTCTTCGGGTCGGAGTCGTAGACCCCGTCGACGCCGTTCTTGCCCATGAGCAGGGCCTCGGCGTCGATCTCCAGGGCGCGCTGGGCGGCCGTGGTGTCGGTGGAGAAGTACGGCATGCCCATGCCCGCGCCGAAGATCACGACGCGGCCCTTCTCCAGGTGCCGCACGGCGCGCAGCGGGATGTACGGCTCCGCGACCTGGCCCATGGTGATGGCGGTCTGGACGCGGCTGTCGATGCCTTCCTTCTCCAGGAAGTCCTGGAGGGCGAGGCAGTTCATGACGGTGCCGAGCATGCCCATGTAGTCGGACCGCGCCCGGTCCATGCCGCGCTGCTGCAGCTCGGCGCCGCGGAAGAAGTTGCCGCCGCCGATGACGATCGCGATCTCGGCGCCGTCTCGGACCACGGCCGCGATCTCGCGGGCGATGGCGTGCACGACGTCAGGGTCGACACCCAGCCCGCCGCCGCCGGAGAAGGCTTCGCCGGACAGCTTCAGCATGAAGCGGCGACCCTTCTTCTCGTGGTCGCTCTTGTCGTGGGAAGCGGTGTGGGGGTCCACGCCCTGATTCATGGAGATCTCCTCGTGCACATACGAAGAAGGCCATTGCCGGTGGGTCCTTGCGGTTCCCTCTACGGCAATGGCCTCCTCGTCAGATCTGCGGTCGTCCTGCGCGAGCGCGGACGACTGCTTCAGACCCTACCGGGGTCCGGTGTCCGTCGCGTACGGACGGACTCAGATGCCGACCTTGATGCGGGCGAAGCGCTTCAGGGTGACACCGGCCTCGTCCAGAACCTTCTGGACGGACTTCTTGTTGTCCAGGGCGTACGGCTGGCCCAGGAGCGTGACGTCCTTGAAGAAGCCGTTGACGCGACCCTCGACGATCTTGGCGATCGCGGCCTCGGGCTTGCCCTCGGCGCGGGTGACCTCTTCGGCCACGCGACGCTCGGACTCGACGACCTCGGCCGGAACGTCCTCGGCGGTCAGGTACTTCGGCGCGAACGCGGCGATGTGCTGGGCGATGCCCTTGGCCAGGTCGGCGTCGGCCTTGTCCAGCTCGACCAGGACACCGATCTGCGGGGGCAGGTCGGGCATGGTGCGGTGCATGTAGGAAGCCACGAAGGCACCCTGGTACTGCGCGAAGCGGTCCAGGACGATCTTCTCGCCGAGGTTGGCGTTGGCCTCGTCCACGAACGCCTGGACGGTCTTGCCGGCCTCGATCTCGGACGCCAGCAGCGCCGCGATGTCCGCCGGGGAGGTGGCGGCCACGTGGGCGGCGAGCTGGTCGGCGACGACCAGGAACTTCTCGCTCTTGGCGACGAAGTCGGTCTCGCACTTGAGCTCGAGCAGCACGCCGGAGGTGGCGTCGGCGGCGATCAGGGAGGTGACGGCACCGTTCTCGGCGGAACGGCCCTCGCGCTTGGCGACACCCTTCAGGCCCTTGACGCGCAGGATCTCGTTGGCCTTGGTGACGTCACCGTCGGCCTCGACGAGCGCGTTCTTGCAGTCCAGCATGCCGGCGCCGGTGAGCTCGCGGAGCTTCTTGACGTCAGCGGCGGTGTAGTTCGCCATGAGTCTGTGATTCTCTCTCGAAGTCGTAGATCTACGGGTGAACGGCGGAGGAGTCGCGCTCGTGGCGCGGCTCCCCCGCCGTCATCGTCCGTGCTGCGAGTGCCCGGCGGATGAACGCCGGGCCCCGTCAGTGGGTCAGGCCTGCTCGGCGTCGGCGGCCGGAGCCTCGACGACGGCCTCGGCGACAACCTCGGCCGCGGGGGCCTCGGTCTCGACAACGGCCTCGGCCGCGGGGGCCTCGGCGTCGTCGGCCTTCTTCTCGCCCTCGAGCAGGTCGCGCTCCCACTCGGCGAGCGGCTCGGCGGCGGCCTTCTCGCCCGGCTTCGAGTCACCGGTCGCGGCACCGGAACGGGCGATGAGGCCCTCGGCGACGGCGTCGGCGATCACGCGGGTGAGCAGGGTGACGGAGCGGATCGCGTCGTCGTTGCCCGGGATCTTGTAGTCGACCTCGTCGGGGTCGCAGTTGGTGTCGAGGATCGCGACGACCGGGATGTGCAGCTTGCGCGCCTCACCGACCGCGATGTGCTCCTTCTTGGTGTCGACGATCCAGACGGCGCTGGGAACCTTCGACATCTCGCGGATACCACCGAGGGTCTTCTCCAGCTTGGTCTTCTCGCGGGAGAGGACCAGGAGCTCCTTCTTGGTGAGACCCGAGGCGGCGACGTCCTCGAAGTCGATCGCCTCAAGCTCCTTCAGACGCTGGAGGCGCTTGTAGACGGTGGAGAAGTTGGTGAGCATGCCACCGAGCCAGCGCTGGTTGACGTACGGCATGCCAACGCGCGTCGCCTGCTCGGCGATGGCTTCCTGCGCCTGCTTCTTGGTACCGACGAACATGATGGAGCCACCGTGCGCGACGGTCTCCTTCACGAACTCGTAGGCGCGGTCGATGTACGACAGCGACTGCAGCAGGTCGATGATGTAGATGCCGTTGCGCTCCGTGAAGATGAAGCGCTTCATCTTCGGGTTCCAACGGCGGGTCTGGTGACCGAAGTGGACGCCGCTTTCCAGCAGCTCCCGCATCGTGACGACGGCCATGGCCATCTCCTTGGTTTCTCGGTTTTGGTTCCTGACGCCCCGACGCGCCCTGCCCCGCAGAGGGACCGAGAGACGCTTTCACCAGGCCGTTTCCGGCCGATGCTGGGGCGTGCGAAGTCGACCCGGTGACCCGGATCGCCACAAGAAGTGTACGGGACCCGGCGGTATGCCGGGTGACGCCGTTGTCCACACCCTTTCGGCCATCCACAGGCACGGCCGTCCGCCACCCTCCGCGCGGGACCCTGTGGGGCATGACGACACTGCTGCTCACCGTGATCCTGGCGCTGTCCCAGACCCTCGTCCCGGGGGTCCGGCCGCTGCCCCCGCCCCTGTCCGTCGCGCGCTGGTGGGATCCGCCGCCGACGCCCTACGCGGCCGGCCACCGCGGAGTGGACCTGTCGGCCCCGGTGGGGGCGCGGGTCCGGGCCGTCGGGCCCGGGCGGGTGCACTACGCCGGGCAGGTCGCGGGGCGCGGGGTGCTCTCGCTCACCCTCCCGGGGGGCCTGCGGACGACCTACGAGCCGGTGCGGCCGCTGGTCGCGGAGGGTGAGGCGGTCACGGCGGGACAGGAGGTGGCGGTCCTCACAGCCGGCTCCCACTGCCCCGGACCCTGTCTGCACTGGGGCCTGCTGACCGGGGAGGACGCCTACCTCGACCCGCTGGCCCTGCTGCCCCGCCCCACGCCGCGGCTCCTGCCCGTGGCGGCGCCTTAGCCGCGGACGCCCCGCAGGGCCATGGCGACGGCGGCCTCGGTCACCACGGCGGGGTCCTCGGCGGCGCCGAGCTCGATGCGGCGGACCGCGGCGTCCACCACGCCCTGGAGGAGCATCGCGGCCAGCCGCGGCTCCGCCTGGCCGAGGGCGCCCAGGGCCTCGACGATCATCGCCACCAGGCCGCCGTGCGCGGCGCGGATCTTCTCCCGCGCCCCCGCGTCCAGCTCGCTGGCCGAGATCGCCACCACCGCACGGTGGCGGCGGTCCCCGACCAGCCCCAGCTGGCTGCGCACGTACGCCTCGATCTTCGCCTCGGGCGTCTGCGCCGCTTCCATCGCCGCTTCGATCTCGGCCGCCCACACGGGGAAGTCCACCGCGCACAGCTCTTCGACGACGGCCGCGCGCGACCGGAAGTACTCGTACACGGACGACCGGGCCAGCCCGGTGCGCTCCGCGAGGGCGGGGAAGGTCAGGGCTTCGGTCCCGCCTTCCGACAGCAGGGAACGCGCCGCGTCCAAGAGGGCGCCGCGCTGCATCGACCGGTGCTCGGCCACGGAGGCCGCTCGAATCCTGGGCACGCCACCACTGTACGGAGGGTGTGCAAGGCCGGTGTGTGCGCTCGGCGGCTCAGCGGCCGACGTCGGCCAGCTTCGCCCGTAGCTGGAGCACCGATTTGGTGTGGATCTGGCTGACCCGGCTCTCGGTGACGCCCAGCACGTTGCCGATCTCGGCGAGGGTAAGGCCCTCGTAGTAGTAGAGGGTGACCACCGTCTTCTCCCGCTCGGGGAGCGTGTTGATGGCCCGGGCGAGCAGCCTGCGCAGCTCGCGGTCCTCGGCGACCTCCACCGGGTTGTCGGCGGCGTGGTCCTCCAGGGTGTCCATCAGGGAGAGGCGGTCGCCGCCCTCGCCGCCGACGTGCAGCAGCTCCTCCAGGGCTACCACGTTGGCGAGGGACAACTGGCTGAAAACGGTGTGGAGTTCCTCCACACCGATCCCCATCTCGCCCGCGACCTCGCTCTCGGTGGGCGTCCGCCGCAGCTGGGCCTCCAGCGTGGCGTAGGCACGCTCCACGGCCCGCGCCTTCTGCCGCACGGAGCGCGGGATCCAGTCCAGTGCCCGCAGCTCGTCGATCATCGCGCCGCGGATCCGGGTGATGGCGTACGTCTCGAACTTGATGGACCGTTCGATGTCGAACTTCTCGATCGCGTCGATCAGCCCGAAGACCCCGGAGGAGACGAAGTCGGCCTGCTCCACATTGGGCGGCAGGCCCACGCTGACCCGGCCCGCGACGTACTTCACCAGCGGTGAGTAGTGCAGGATCAGCTGCTCCCGCAGCCGTTCGTCACCCGACTCCTTGTATGAGCGCCAGAGCAGCTCCAGGGACGAGGGCGCGGTGGACCGCACGCTGCCACGGGCAGCGGGGGGCACCGCAGCGCGGTCGGACCCTGAGGTGTGCTGGGGCATGCTTCGCCTTTGCCGGAGCCGGATTCCTTGGGAGCGTAGCGTGACGGAAGTGTCGCGGTGCGCGAAGAGTACGGGATGGCGCGGGGGCGCAGCGGCGTCCGGACTCGCGCGGGCGGCCCGGGACCGGCGCCTGGCGCTCGGTCCCGGCGGCTGCCACCGGGAAGACCGCGTCTCTCATCGCCTTCACTCTTTCACCGGAACGCCCCAGGTCAACGACCGCCTCGCCGGGCGGCTCGGGATTGCGCCCCCGCTCCCGGCGTGCGCGGGGCCAACCGCCAGCCGTCGCCCTGCCGTTCGACGAACCCCAGAGAGTGAAGTTCGTACAGTCTGCCGATGACTTCATCGGTGCCGGTGCCCGCGGCGAGGGAGATCTCGTCCAGCCCCGCGGGCCGGCCCGCCGGGAGGGCTTCGAGCACCCGTGCGGCGTCCGGGTCCAGGAGGTCCCGGGCGAGCACGGGTCCGCGCCGCGCGGGGGCCAGTTCCCCGATGTCGCCGACCAGTTCGATCACCTCGGCGGCGTCGGTGACGAGCTCCGCCCCGCCGCGCAGCAGTTCGTGAACCCCGGCCGAGAGGCCGCTGGTGGCGGGCCCGGGGACGCCCATGGTGAGGCGGCCGAGCTGCTGGGCCCGGCGGGCGGTGACCAGGGAGCCGCTGCGGTGGGCCGCCTCCACGACCACGGTGCCCCGGGTCAGGGCGGCGATGACCCGGTTGCGCAGCACGAACCGGCTCGGGGTGGGGTGGCTGCCGGGCGGCAGCTCCCCCAGCACCAGCCCCTGGCGGGCGATCCGGCCGAGGAGCCCGGCATGGCCGCGCGGGTAGCCGACGTCCACCCCGCAGGCCAGCACCGCGGCGGTGGCCCCGCCGGAGGCGAGGGCGCCCCGGTGGGCGGCGCCGTCGATCCCGTACGCGGCCCCGGAGACCACCACCCAGCCGCGCTCGGTGAGCCCGGCGGCGAGGGTCTGCGCCATGTGGGCCCCGTACGGGGTGCACGCGCGGGCCCCGACGACGGCGACGGAGCGCAGGGCCCAGGTCCGCAGGTCCGGGCCGCCCCGCAACCAGAGCCCGACGGGCCGGGCGTCCCCGAGGTCGTCCAGCTGGGTAGGCCACTGCGCCGAGCCCGGGCAGATGAACCGGCAGCCCGCCGCGGCGGCGTCCGCCAGGTCCCGCCGGGGCTCCGCGAGGGCGGCCCGCCTGCGGTATCCGGCGAGCCGCTCGGCTCCGACCCCGGTCAGCGCCGCGCACTCCTCCCCGGGGCCGGTCAGGGTCCGCATCAGCCCGACGGCGCCGAGCTCGCGCAGCCAGCGCCCGCCGTGCTCGTCCCCCGGCTCCAGCACCCGGGTCAGCGCCGCCCTGGCCAGGACGTCCGCGCCGGGCTCCGGCACCCCGGCGGCGGCGCTCACGACCCCGCCCCCGCGGCCAGTACCGCCCCGCGGGCGATCCCGGTGCGCAGCTCCAGCGCGACGGCCACGTCCAGCACGTCGGGGCGGTCGCGCCCCCGCAGGTCGGCCACGGTCCAGGCGACGCGCAGCACCCGGTCCAGCCCCCGCGCGGTGAGCAGTCCGCGCTCCATGTCCCGCTCGGCCTGGGCCAGGGCGCCGGGGCCGGCCGGCCAGCGGGTGCGCAGCTCGTGCCCGGGGACCTCGGAGTTGAGCCGCCAGGGCGTGTCGCCGAGCCGGGCGGCGGCCCGGTCGCGGGCCTCGCGGACCCGGGCGGCGACGGTGGCGGTGGCCTCGCCCCTGCCGCCCCGGCCCAGCAGATCGGAGCGGGTGACCGGCTCGACCTCGACCCGGAGGTCTACCCGGTCGAGCAACGGCCCCGACAGCCGGGCCTGGTAACGCCGGATCACGGAGGCGGGACATTCGCAGCCCGCGCCCTGCAGCGTGTGCCGGCCGCAGGGGCAGGGGTTCGCGGCGAGGACCATCAGGAAGCGGGCCGGCAGCCGTACCACCCCGGCGGCCCGGGCGATGACCACGTGCCCCGCTTCGAGGGGCTGCCTCAGGGCGTCCAGCACCTTGCCGCTGAACTCGGCGGCCTCGTCCAGGAAGAGCACCCCCCGGTGCGCCAGGGAGACCGCCCCCGGCCTGGGAATTCCGGCCCCGCCGCCGACGAGGGACTGCATGGTCGCGGAGTGGTGCGGGGCGCAGTACGGAGGCCTGCCGACCAGCGGTTCGCCGGGCGGCAGGATTCCCGCGACGGAGTGGACGGCCGTCACCTCCAGGGAGTCCTGTCGGGTGAGCGGCGGCAGGATCCACGGCAGCCGTTCGGCGAGCATGGTCTTGCCCGCACCCGGGGGCCCGCTGAGGAAGAGGTGGTGGCCCCCGGAGGCGGCGACTTCCAGTGCCCGGCGGGCGCGGTGCTGGCCCGCGACGTCGGCGAGGTCGGGGATGTCCGGGGCCTCGCCCCGGGCCAGCCCCGTGCCGAGCCCGGCGCCCGGTACCACCAGCCCAGCCAGCATCGGGTCGGGGCGCCCCGCCCGGTCCGGCTCCTCCTCGGGCACCACCCCGTCGGTCAGGACCGCGATCAGCTGCCGCAGGCTGCGCACGCCGAGCACCGACACGTCGGGGACCAGTCCGGCCTCCCCCGCGCACTGTTCGGGCACCACCACCTGCCGGTATCCGGCCTCGGCGGCGGCGAGCACCGCGGGCAGGATCCCCCGCACCGGGCGGACCCGGCCGTCGAGGCCCAGCTCCCCGATGAGCACCAGGTCGGCGATCACCCCCGGATCGACCACTTCGGCGGCACCCAGCACCGCCGCCGCGACGGCCAGGTCGAAATGGGCCCCGGACTTCGGCACGGACGCCGGGCTGAGCCCGACCGTGAGCTTCTTCTGCGGCCACTGGGCACCGGAGTTCACCACGGCGGCCCGCACCCGGTCCCGGCTCTCGACCAGGGTCTTGTCGGGCAGCCCCACCAGGGTGAAGGCCGCGACCCCCGGCTCCAGGTCGGCCTGCACCTCCACCACCACGCCCTCGACGCCCACCAGGGCCACCGAGCAAGCCCGCGCGAACCCCATCAGGCCACCCCCCTGACGTGCTCCACCAGGGGCGCGCCGCGCCGCGGCAGGATGACGGCGACGAGGTCGATCCGTACGCCTCCCTCGGGTGGTCCGCCGTGGTCGGCGAGCCAGCGCCCGGCGAGCCGCCGCAGCCGCTCGGCCTTGCCGGCCCGGACCGCGGCCATGGGGTGCTCGAAGCCCCCCTCGCGGCGCGTCTTGACCTCGCACACGACGAGGGCGTCCCCGTCCCGCGCGACGATGTCGATCTCCCCGGACCGGCAGCGCCAGTTCCGGGCGACCACCGTCATCCCCGACTCGGTCAGCCGGCGCGCGGCGAGCTCCTCGCCGTACCGCCCCAACGCCTGCTGTGCCACGCCCTTCGCGTTCATCCGGCACCACCTCCGGCACCGAGAGTCCCGCGTCCCCGCCCACCGAGTGGATCTTGGTGGAAAACCCCGGGGTTGTGGAAAACCCGCTCACCCTCCTGGGTGAGCGGGCGGGCCCCGGCGGGCGGTGGAACGGATCAGGCGCCGGGAAGTTCGAGATCGCTCTTGTTGAGCTCCTCGATGTTCACGTCCTTGAACGTCAGCACCCGCACCTGCTTGACGAAGCGGGCGGGCCGGTACATGTCCCAGACCCAGGCGTCCGCCATCGACACCTCGAAGAAGACCTCCCCCTGGACCGAGTGCACCTGCATCTCGTAGTCGTTGGTGAGGTAGAAACGACGTTCGGTCTCGATCACGTACTTGAACAGCCCGACGACGTCGCGGTACTCCCGATAGAGCTTCAGCTCCATCTCGGTCTCGTACTTCTCGAGGTCCTCGGCGCTCATGGCATGTTCCCCTTCAGCCGTGCGTCCCCCTATTGTGCGCCAGCGCCGTGCGCCCCTAAACGATTTCCGGGGCCAGGACCACCGGAGCACCCGGAGGACCGTCGTCGAGCAGCGTGCGCAGCAGCTCGGCGAGTCTGGTCGGGTACACCGTCTCATGGGCCACGAGGAGTTCCTCGGAGGTCCACCACCTGGCCCCGGCGACGCTGCGCCGCTCGAGTTCCGTGAGCCCGCCCATCACGGTCGCGGTCTGGTCGGTACGGGCGAGGAAGTACCACTCGTCCTGTTCCCAGCGCCGCCCGTCGAAGGGGAAGGAGCAGTACCGGTGCCACAGCACCGGCCCCAGCTCGACCTCTGTGATCCCCGTCTCTTCCGCGAGTTCGCGCCGCGCGGCCTGTTCGCGGGTCTCGTCGCCCTCTAGGCCGCCGCCGGGTGTGAACCACCAGTCGTCGGCCGGGTCGCCCGGTTCGAAGCCGTGCAGGAGCAGGATCCGGTCCTCGGGGTCCAGCAGGATCACCCGTGACACCTTCCTCTGCTCAGCGGGCACCGGAGTGCTCCCGCCGCCCGCGCCCCAGGACCCGTACGAGGGGCCCGTACGCCGCCCCGAGCAGCACCAGGGCCGCTCCGCCCACCACGGCGGCCACCTGCAGCCGCAGCGGTCCGGGCGCGGAGATCCCGCCGGGCAGGGAGGCGTACGTCCGCGGCCGGTCCAGCATCTTCATGGACGGCCACGCCAGCGCGTCGACCCGGGCCGACACCGCCGACCGGGGCACGGTGCCCTGACCGGCCTCCTGGAGGTGCGCGCGGGAGTCGAGCGAGCCGCCGCGGTGGTCACCCATCAGGAAGAGGTTGTCCTCGGGCACCTTCACCTCGAAGGGCGCGCCGGCCGTGCCGATGGCCGCGAGCTCGGTGCCCGCGTTCTCGAGGTACGGCTCGTCGAGGTCCTTGCCGTTGACGGTCAGCCGGCCGCCCTGGCCGCAGCAGCGGACGGTGTCGCCGCCCACGGCCACGACCCGCTTGACCATGGGCGAGCTGCTCCACTGCGTGTCGATGAAGACGACCACGTCGCCGCGGCGTACCTCCGAGCCGTCGATCCGCTGCGCCAGTACCCGGTCGCTCGGTTGCACCGTGGGCGCCATCGAGTCGGTCGGCACCGTGTACGGCTGGTACACCAGCGCCCCCCAGACGAATCCACCCAGGAAAAGCACGAAACCGATGGCCACGGCGATTCCCGACAGCACGCTGCCGAGGCCGCCGCGGCCACCGGTGGTACCGCGTATTGCCTGTGTTCCGCCCATTGCAGCGCCCCCACCTCGGAGATCGTCGACCTGGGCGGCACCCTACCCGGCGGTACGCCCGTTGGTCAGCCTCCGCCGGCGCCACAGGACGACGGGCACCGCGCCCGCGATCCCCAGCGCGGCCGGGCCGAGCCCGACCGGGGCGAGACCGGCGGCCCCGAGGCCGAGGGCGGTCGCCGCCGCCTGGTGGTTGATACCGGGCTGGTCGAAGGTGTCCGGGACCGGGAGCGTGGACCAGCGGGTGACCGGCCACGCGACGACCACGGCCCGCCCGACGACCTTGTCCACCGGCACGAAGCCCTGGGTGGAGTCCTGCATGTGGTAGCGGGAGTCCTGCGAGTTCTGGCGGTGGTCGCCCATCACCCAGATCTTGCCCTTGGGCACGGTGATCGGGCCGAACGGAGCGTCGTCGCACGGGGTGTTGCCGGGGAAGATGTACGGCTCGTCCAGCTCCTTGCCGTTGACGACGACCGGTCCCCCCCTCTTGCACTCGACCGTGTCCCCGCCGATGGCGATGGTCCGCTTGATCAGGTCCTTCTCCTCGGCGGACGGCATCAGGCCGATCCAGCTGAGGGCCTTCTGCGCGACGTTGGGCTCCGGAGTGGGCTCTCCGGCCAGCCAGCTCGCCGGGTCGTGGAAGACGACGACCTCGCCGCGCTCGGGCTCCGAGCCGAACCACGGGGTCAGCTTGTCCACCAGCACCCGGTCACCGCGCTGGAGGGTGTTCTGCATCGAGTCGGACGGGATCGAGAACGCCTGGACCAGGAAGGTCTTGATCAGCAGGGCCAGCAGCAGGGCGATACCGATGAGGAGCGGGAGCTCCTTCCAGAACGAACGCTGCGGGCGCGCGGCCGCACCGCCGTCCTGGGCCTCGGTGTCGCGCTCGACGGCGTCGTCCGGCCGCTCCTCGCCCTCATCGCGTCCGGATCGCGCGCCTACCGCCACATCCCCCACATCCACTCCTCATTCGGAATTCGCGTCCCGCGCCGGATCGGTCGACGGGCCCTCCCCTCCCCTAACGAGCGGGAGTTCCCTAAGGCGCGGGAGACCCAGGACACACTATGCGAACGCCGGGCCCCGTCGGCGCCCAAGGCGCCCGCGCCGCCGACCGGTTCGGGCCGGATCCGGCACCGAAAGGAAGGTCGCGGGCTGCTCCAGCCTGCGCCAGTGGTCGTAGGGCCAGGCGATCACCACGGCCTGCCCGACCACACCGTTCTCGTCGATGGTGCCGTCGAAGGCCTCGTCGAGGTGGTAGCGGGAGTCGGCGGAGTTGGCCCGGTGGTCGCCCATCACGAAGAGCCGCCCCGCCGGTACGTGCACCTCGAAGCGGATTTCCGAGGGGGCGTTGCCCGGTGACACGTACGGCTCATCGAGAGGCGTGCCGTTGACGGTGACCCGGCCCCGCCCGTCGCAGCATTTGACGGTGTCCCCGCCCGTGCCGATGACCCGCTTGATGAGGTCCTGCTCGTCGGCGGAGGGCAGCAGACCGATGAAGGTCAGGGTCTGCTTGACCTGCTTGATGCCGGCCGGGTCCTGGGCCGGCCGGGCGGCCTCGCCCTTGAGCCAGCCGCCCGGGTCCTTGAACACCACGACGTCGCCCCGCTCGACCTTGGAGCCGAACCACGGGGTGAGCTTGTCGACCAGCACGCGGTCGCCGATCCGGATCGTCTGCTCCATCGACCCGGAGGGGATGAAGAAGGCCTGCACCAGGAAGGTCTTCAGCAGCAGGGCTATGCACAGCGCGACCACCACGAGCAGCGGCAGCTCGCCCACCCGCCGGGTGCGCCTGCGCCGCCGTACCCGGCGGGCCAGCCTGCGCCGCTCGGCCCGTCCACCGGGCTCCGGCGCGGCCGCCGCGTCCTCGCCCCGTCCGGCCGCGGTCGCGGGCTCGGCGTCGGGCCGCGCCGCCGGCTCGGGCGCGGGTTCCGGCGCGGACTCGGGCCACTGCCGCTCGCTCGGATACGGCCCACCGGGATACTCACCCGGCTGCTGCGGCTCCGGCGGCCGCGGCCCACGCATCAGCGGCGCGCCCCGCTGGAAGGGCCGCTGCCCGCGCTGCTCCGCCTCGAAGCCCTTGGAGGGCTCCGGCTCGCGCTCCTGGCCCCGCCCGCCCCTGGGCCGTCCCCGGCTACCCATGTGACCCGCCGCCGACCCGGGACCAGGCCTGCGCGCCGCTGCCGGACACCGACCCCCACCGCGTCACGGGCCAGCCGAGCCAGTCGGCCCGCCCGATCACCTTGTCCACCGGCACCATCCCCCCGCCCGGCTCCCCCAGGTGGTCCCGGGAGTCCCGGGACTGGGAGCGGTGGTCGCCCATCACCCACAGGGTCCCCAGCGGGACGACGATCCGGAAGGGCACCGCCGAGGGCGCGTCCCCGGGGTACAGGTAGGGCTCGTCGACGGCGACCCCGTTGACCTTGATCCGGCCGCCCGCGTCGCAGCACACCACGTCGTCCCCGCCCACGCCCACCACCCGCTTCACGAAGTCGGTGTCGGAGGGCTCGGCGAGCCCGAGCGCCGAGAAGGCGCCGTGCAGGGCCTCCCCGACGGGGTTGCCCGCGGCGCGTTCGCGTACGAAGGAGCCGGTGCCGTCGAAGACCACCACGTCGCCGCGCCGCGGTCCGTCGCCGAAACGGTACGCCAGCTTGTTGACCAGCACCCGGTCCCCGACCTTCAGGGTCGGCTCCATCGAGCGGCTGGGAATCAGGAACGGCTGGACCACGAAGTTGGCGAAGAGCAGCAGGAAGACGGTGCAGGCCACGCCCAGCAGACCGGCCCGCCGCCAGGACCGCGGAAGCCGCCGCTCCCCGGAAAACGCAGAACGCGGCCGCCCCTCCCCCTGTTCGGGAGAGGAGTGGCCGCGCTGCGTGAGCTCTGCTTCGGTGTCCATCGGGGGCGAGCCTATCCGGCCGTCCCCTGGAGCCGGAGAGGAGATCAGCGGTCGCGCTTCTCCTTGATCTTCGCGGCCTTGCCGCGGAGCTCACGGAGGAAGTACAGCTTGGCGCGACGCACGTCACCGCGGGTGACGAGCTCGATCTTCTCGAAGATCGGGGAGTGCACCGGGAAGGTGCGCTCGACGCCGACGCTGAAGGAGACCTTGCGAACGGTGAAGGTCTCGGAGACGCCAGAGCCCTGGCGACGGATGACAACGCCCTTGAACTGCTGGATACGGGAGCGGTTGCCCTCGATCACGCGGACGTGCACGTTGATGGTGTCACCGGGGCGGAAGGCCGGGACGTCCGTGCGCAGGGAGGAGGCGTTGACGCCATCGAGCAGGTGAGACATGTTCTTCGTCTGCTTTCTTCGCACGACGCCACAGGTCGCCGGTGCGGATTTCCGTAGAGAATTCGGGAGCCGTGATGCTTCGCGGACGACGGTCCCCCTGTGGCAGGGGCGCACGCGAGCACACAGCAGCCGCCTATTCTTCCACGGACGGCGGCCTGAGCCAAAATCGGCCGTCGTCGGTGGGCTTCCAGCCGAGGATGCTGAGGATCTCGCGGTCCTTCTTGTCGAAGGCGGAGGCCTCGCAGCGCTCGATCAGGTCGGGGCGGTTCCGCGCGGTCCGGCGGAAGGCCTCGTCGCGGCGCCAGCGGGCGATCTTGCCGTGGTGGCCGCTGAGCAGCACCTCGGGGATGCCTCGCCCGCGCCACTCCGGGGGCTTGGTGTAGACGGGCCCTTCGAGCAGGTTGGCCATCTCGCCGGGCGCGAAGGAGTCGTCGCGGTGCGATTCGGCGTTGCCGAGCACCCCGGGCAGCAGCCGGGCCACGGCCTCGGTGATCACCAGGACGGCGGCCTCGCCGCCCGCCAGCACGTAGTCGCCGATGGAGACCTCGTAGACCGGCATCCGCGTGGCGTACTCGTCCATGACCCGGCGGTCGATGCCCTCGTAGCGGGCCGGGGTGAAGATCAGCCACGGGCGCTCGGAGAGCTCGACGGCCAGTTCCTGGGTGAAGGGACGGCCGCTGGGCGTCGGAACGACGAGCACCGGGCCGCTGGCGCCGGACTCGTACCCGTCGGCCAGCGCCGAGTCCAGGGCCTCGCCCCAGGGGTCGGTCTTCATGACCATGCCGGGGCCGCCGCCGTACGGGGTGTCGTCGACCGTGTTGTGCCGGTCGTACGTCCAGTCCCGCAGGTCGTGGACGTGTACGTCGAGCTGCCCGCGCGCCCGCGCCTTGCCGACGAGGGAGACGTTCAGCGGCTCCAGGTACTCGGGGAAGATCGTGACGACGTCCAGTCGCATCAGGCGTCGCCCTCGCCCTTCGCCTCGGTCTCACGCTCGGTCTCGGCCTCACCCTCGGCCTCGCGCGAGGAGGCGACCACGGCGCGGTCGTCGATCAGCCCGGGCGGCGGCGTGATGACGCAGCGCTGCTCCTCCAGGTCGATCTCGGCGACGATCTCCTCCACGAAGGGGATCATGACCTCGGTCCCGTCGGGCCGCTCGACGATGAAGAGGTCCTGCGAGGGCAGGTGGGAGATCTCGGTGATCCGGCCGATCTCGGTGCCGTCCTCCAGCACCACGTCGAGGTCCATCAGCTGGTGGTCGTAGTACTCGTCCGGCTCGGCCGGCAGTTCCGACGGGTCCACGTCCGCGATCAGCAGGATGTTCCGCAGGTTCTCGGCCGCGGTGCGGTCCTTGACGCCCGCGAAGCGGAGCATGAGCCGGCCGCTGTGCACCCGGCCGGTCTCGATGGTCAGCGGACCCGCCGACGCCGGTTCGGTCCGGAGCACGGCACCGGGCCCGAGCCGCAGCTCCGGCTCGTCCGTGCGCACCTCGACGGTGACCTCACCCTTGATCCCGTGGGCGCGGCCGATCCGCGCGACTACCAGCTCCACTGTGTGTCTCTCCTGTTCAGACGACGACGGGCCGGGGCGGGCGCAATTGCCCTCCCCGGCCCGTGCCGGTGATTCACGCTGCTGGCAAACCGGGTCCTAGCGGACCTGGTCCACATCGACGAGGTCGACGCGGATCCCCCGGCCGCCGATGGCGCCCACGACGGTACGCAGCGCACGTGCGGTGCGGCCGTTGCGGCCGATCACCTTCCCGAGGTCATCGGGGTGAACCCGGACCTCGAGCACCTGTCCGCGGCGCAGGTTGCGCGAGGCGACCTGCACATCGTCGGGGTTGTCCACAATGCCCTTCACGAGGTGCTCAAGAGCCTCCTCGAGCATGATCAGGCCTCGGTCGACTCGGCGGTGGCCTCAGCCTCGTCCGCCTTCTTGTCGGCCTTCTTCTTCTGGGTGATGGCCTCGCCCTTGCCCTCGCCGATGCCCTCGAGGGCCTTGGCGAACTCGTCGAAGGAGCGACGCTTGCTCTCCTTCGTCTCCGGCTGCAGCAGCGGCGCGGGGGCGGGGAGACCCTTGTGGGCCTGCCAGTCACCGGTCAGCTTCAGGATGGCGAGCACAGCCTCGGTGGGCTGGGCGCCAACGGACAGCCAGTACTGCGCACGCTCGGCGTTGACCTCGATGCGCGACGGGTTGTACGTCGGGTGGTAGATACCGATCTCTTCGATCGCGCGACCATCACGGCGGGTGCGGGCGTCGGCGACGACGATGCGGTAGTGCGGCTGGCGAATCTTGCCGAGGCGCTTGAGCTTGATCTTGACTGCCACTGGAGTGGTGTCTCCTGAACTTGACGTGGTTGGGCACATGAGATGCCACGTGGGGTTGCGGTACTCGGGTGCCCGATGGACGCGTCAGCCGGAGGAGAGAGGGGTCCTATGCGACTGTCGAGTACAGCTGTCCATTGTGCCATACGCCTGCCGCGCGCTCGCCCGGGAGGTCCCGCACCCGGGCGAGGGGTCAGGACGCCGCCGCGGTGGCGACCTCCGGGATGCGGAACGGCTTCATGCAGCCGCCGCACACGATCGGCGCCTGGGCCAGCACGGACGGGACCACCCGGACGTTGCGCCCGCAGTCGCACACCGCCTTGACCCGCACGCCGCCGCCGGAGGAACCGTGCCGGGCGGCCGGACCGCGGAAGCTGCGCTTGGTGTCGGCGGCCGTGGCGGCCGTGTGCGCCTTCAGGGCGCGCTGGAGCCGCTCCATGGTGGGGCGGTAGCGCTTCTTCGCCTCGGGATTGAGGGTGACCAGGGAGAACCCGCTGCTGGCATGCGGCTCCTCGGAGTGGTCCAGCCCCATCTCCTCGGCGATCGCGAGGAATCTGCGGTTGTGGTAGCGGCCGGCTCGCGAGGTGTCACGGACTCCGCGGGCGGCGGCGATGCCGTGGACTGCCTCGTGCAGCAGTCGCTCGAAGGAGAGCTCGGCGCCACAGGCGGACGAGGACTCTCCGATCAGGGACTCGGGCGCGGCAAGGTCAGGCAGCTCGGGGTGGTACCGCTGAATGTCGGCCCACGCCTGCGCCAGCTCTGCGGCGAGAACAGGTGGTGTCGTGCTCACGTCGTGACAACGAGCCGGGGTGCCCCGGTGTTCCGATTCCGGGCCATTCCAAATTTTTTGCACGTACCAGTCAGTTCAGTCTGATGCGTCCCGACGAGGACGGGTGCGTCCATCTCAGGAGGAGTCGGTACGTAACGAGGACTAACGACGGGCACGCCCCCGGCGCGCGGCCGAAGCCGCACGCCGGGGGCGCAGTGTGTTGCGTCAGTACGAGCGCGCGACGATGGCGAGGGTACCGGGGGCGTCGTCCGTCTCCGGAACCGACCCGTCCGCCGCGATCAGGCAGCGTACGGAGACGGCCTGCTCGGCCAGCTTGGCCTCGCCCTCGGGGCCGAGGTCGGCCCACGGGATGCGCGCCCAGCCCCCGGCGATGGCGGCCTCGGCGGCCTCCTCGATGGTCGCGACGTCCGAGGTGCGGGCCTCACGGCGCTCGCGGGACTCGCGCAGCAGCTGGGCCTGGTCCTCGTCGAGGACCTTGGGCAGCAGGTCGGCGAGGGCGTCGATCTGCACCGGGGTCTTCCCGCCCGGGATCCGGCGGGCCAGCATCGCGGTGCCGGCCTCCAGGTCGCGGGGGCCGATCTCGATGCGGACCGGTACGCCCTTGAGCTCCCAGTCCACGGCGCGGCGGCCGAAGGGGGTGTCGACGCGGTCGTCGACCTGGACGCGCAGGCCCGCGGCCTTCAGCTGGGCGCCGAGCTCCCGGACCTTCGCCACGGCCTCGTCGCCCTTGATCGCCATGACGACGACCTGGACGTGCGCGAGCCGCGGCGGCACGCGCAGGCCGTTGTCGTCTCCGTGGGACATGATCAGGCCGCCGACCATGCGGGTCGAGACGCCCCACGAGGTCTGCCAGACGAGCTCCTGCTTGCCCTCCTTCGACAGGTACTGCGTGTTGAAGGCCTTGGCGAAGTTGGTGCCGAGCTCGTGGCTCGTGCCCAGCTGGAGGGCCTTGCCGTCGCCCATCATGCCCTCGAGGGTGAGGGTGTTGATGGCGCCGGCGAAGCGCTCCTTGGCGGTCTTGCGGCCGAGCACGACGTCGATGCCGAGCACGTTCGTCATGAAGTCGCCGTAGACGTCACGGTGGATGCGGGCGGCGTAGTCGCGGGCGTCCTCGTACGTGGCGTGGGCGGTGTGGCCCTCCTGCCAGAGGAACTCGCTCGTACGGAGGAACACGCGGGGGCGCATCTCCCAGCGGACCACGTTGGCCCACTGGTTGATCAGCAGGGGCAGGTCCCGGTAGCTCTGGACCCACTTGGAGAAGTAGTCGTTGATGATCGTCTCGGAGGTGGGCCGGACGACGACCGGCTCCTCCAGCTCCTTGCCGCCGCCGTGCGTGACGACCGCGAGCTCGGGGGCGAAGCCCTCGACGTGCTCGGCTTCCTTCGTCAGGTAGGACTGCGGGATGAACAGCGGGAAGTACGCGTTCTGGGCGCCCGCGTCCTTGATCCGCGCGTCCATCTCCTGCTGCATCCGCTCCCACAGGCCGTAGCCGTACGGCCGGATGACCATCGTGCCGCGGACCGGACCGTTGTCGGCCAGCTCGGCCTTGTTGATCAGATCCTGGTACCAGCGGGGGAAATCCTCCGCCTGGGGGGTGAGAACGGGTGCCTTTGCCATGGCGCGAATGGTACGGCGCCGGGCACGTGATGCGTGAATCGGGTGGCGCACTCCTCTGGACGCGGGGGCGAATGGGGAGTTCTCTGGCAACGGGGGCAAGGGGGCGACAAGGAATCAGGAGCGCTCTTTCGATGACACCGACGCCGACGGCGACGCTCGTCGCCCGGGACTGGGCGGAGATCCAGGAACGGATGCTGGTACCGCTGTACGAGGCGGTCTACGACCGGCTGGAGGTCGGGCCGGGCGACCGGCTGCTGGGCCTCGGGTGCGGGGCCGGGCTGCCGCTGCTGCTGGCCGCCGGCCGGGGCGCCGCCGCCACGGGCGTGGAGGCGGATCCGGCCCGGCGGGCGCTGGCCCGCGAACGCCTGCTGGAGGTGGTGACCGCTCCCCCGGTGCCCGCGGCGCGGCCGTACGACGTGCTCCTGGCCTTCTCGCCCGGCCCGGGCGCCCTGGCGGCGGCCCTGCCGGCGGTCCGGCGGGGCGGCGCGGTGGTGCTGGCCGACTGGGGTCCGGCGGAGCGCTGCACGGTCCCGGCGGTGCTGGGCGGGGGCCCGGTGGCCCGGGACCTGGACGCGCTGGTGTCGGGGGCGGGCCTGGTGCCCGACGGCTCGGGGCGCGTGTTCTGCCCGTTCGGGTACGCGGACGTGGACAGTGCCGTACGGGGCCTGCTGTCGACGGGGCTCTATGACGGGGCGGCCGATCCCGCGCTGGCGGAGAAGGAGCTGTCGGAGGCGCTTCACCCGTACGAGCGGACCGACGGCGCCGTCTGGCTGCCGAACATCTTCCGCTACGTCGTCGCCCGGATGGCGTAGCCCCGGCCCGCCGGGCGGCGCGGGCCGCCCGGCGCTACTTCTCCAGGCGGGTGATCCCGGCCGCCGCGTACGCCGCCTTCTCGTCCAGGGTCTCGTTGGCCAGCAGGGCCTCGGCCAGGGCGTCGAGCTGCGGGCGGTGCTCGCGCAGGACGCGGCAGGCCTCCTCGTAGCACTCGTCCACGATCCGCCGCATCTCGTGGTCCACCGCGTCGAGGGTGGCGGGGGCGGCGGACAGGCCGTAGGGGCTCTGTCCGTCGGAGGGGATCGCGGTCAGGCGTCCCACGCGCTCGCTCATGCCCCAGCGGCCGGCCATGCCGCGGGCGATGCCGGTGACCTGTTCCAGGTCGCTCTCCGAGCCGGTGGTGATGACGTCGTAGACGACGTGCTCGGCCGCCATGCCGCCGAGCGCGCCGATGATCCGGCCGCGCAGGTATTCCTCGGTGTACGCGTACCGGTCGGCGTCCGGGGCCGAGAGGGTGACGCCGAGCGCGCGGCCGCGGGGGACGATGGTGATCTTGCGTACGGGGTCGGCGCCGGGCCGGAGCATGCCCAGCAGGGCGTGGCCGCTCTCGTGGTAGGCCGTACGGCGGCGCTCCTCCTCCGGCATCACCAGCGACCGCTCCGCGCCCAGCTGGACCTTCTCCAGGGCGTCGGACAGGTCGGCCGGGGTGACCTCCGTGCGGCCGCGCTTGACGGCGAGCAGGGCGGACTCGTTGGCGAGGTTGGCCAGTTCGGCGCCGGTCATGCCGGGGGTGGTCCGGGCCACCTGGGTCAGGTCCACGTCCGGGGCGAGGGGGATGTCCCGGGTGTGGATGCGCAGGATGGCCGCGCGTCCGGTCCGGTCGGGCGGGGAGACGACCACCGTGCGGTCGAAGCGGCCCGGGCGGGTCAGCGCCGGGTCCAGGACGTCGGCCCGGTTGGTGGCGGCGAGCACGATCACGCCCTCCGAGCCGGAGAAGCCGTCCATCTCGGTGAGGATCTGGTTGAGGGTCTGCTCGCGTTCGTCGTGGCCGCCCATGCCCGCGCCCGCGCCGCGGGCCCGTCCGATGGTGTCGATCTCGTCGATGAAGATGATCGCGGGGGCCACCTTGCGCGCCTCGGTGAAGAGTTCGCGCACCCGCGAGGCGCCCACGCCGACGATCATCTCGATGAACTCGGAGGCGGAGGCGGAGAAGAAGGGCACCCCGGCCTCACCGGCGACGGCCCGCGCCAGCAGGGTCTTGCCGGTGCCGGGCGGGCCGGACAGCAGGACGCCGCGCGGCATCCGGGCGCCCATCCGGCGGTACTGCTCGGGGTTCTTGAGGAAGTCGACGACGTCGTTCAGCTCGCCCTCGACCTCGTCGATGCCCGCCACGTCCTCGAAGGTGGTGCGCTTGGCGCCCTCCAGCTCCACCGGCTTGGGCGGGGCCTTGCGGCCGAGTCCGCCCATGCCGCCGCCCATCCCCGTGCTCATCCGGCGGGCGATGAACACCCACAGGACGACCAGGAGCAGCATGGGGGCGAGGGAGAGCAGCAGATTGGCCAGGAAGCTGCGCTGTTCGACGACCGGGGAGGCCGTGACGTTCACGTTCTGCTTGGTGAGGTTGGCCCACAGCTGGTCGTCCGCGAAGGCCGGGCGCTGGGTGGTGAACTTGGTGTAGTCGCCCTTGCCGTCGGGGACCGGCTGTTCGGCCTTCAGCTCGCCCTGGATGGCGTCGCCCTTGGAGTAGATCTTCGAGACGTTGCCGGCGGCGACCTGCTTGCTGAACTCCGTGTACGAGATCACCGGCCCGTCGCCCTCGTTGAAGAAGGACAGCACCACGTTGGCGATCAGGTAGACGATCAGGGCGGTGAGGATCAGTCCGCGCCAGCCGCCGGGCATCCGCTTCTTGGGCTGGGGGGCGGGCGGGGCTCCTTCCGAGCGCCAGGGGGTGTCGGCCCGGTCGCGCGGCGGTACGGGGGTGGGGCTGGGCACGGGGCCTCCTTATGCCGTCCTCCCGGCCGACCATAGGCGACAAACCGGATCATCGCCGCGCAGGAACCTGGCGGAAAGGGGAAGGCCCCGACCGTGTCAGCACGGCCGGGGCCTTCCCCTCGTGGCGGCGTACGCCCGCTCCGGTACTACTTCATGAACTTCTTGAACTCGTCCGGCAGGTCGAAGTCCTGGCCGGGCTGGCCGCCACCGGCCGGGAGGCCGAACGGGTTGCCGCCGGCGGCGGGCTCGACCGCCTGCGGGCCCTGCTCGCGCCGGGCCGCGGCCGCGGCCTCCTCTTCCTTGCGCTTCATCGGGTTGCCGCTCTTGCGCTTGCCCTTGGCCTGCTTGATCTGCTTCTTCTGCCGGCCGGGACCGCCGCCCATCCCGGGGATGCCGGGCATGCCCGGCATGCCGCCGCCCTGGGCCATGCGCGACATCATCTTGCGGGCCTCGAAGAAGCGCTCGACGAGCGACTTCACGGCGCTGACCTCGACACCGGAACCCTTGGCGATACGGGCGCGGCGCGAGCCGTTGATGATGTGCGGGTCCTGGCGCTCGGCCGGGGTCATCGACTTGATGATCGCGGCGGTGCGGTCCACGTCGCGCTCGTCGATGTTGTTGATCTGGTCCTTGATCTGGCCCATGCCCGGCAGCATGCCGAGGAGCTTGGAGATGGAGCCCATCTTGCGGACCTGCTCCATCTGGGCCAGGAAGTCGTCGAGCGTGAACTCCTTGGGACCCTTGGCGAGCTTGGCCGCCATCTTCTCGGCCTCGGCCTGCGAGAAGGTCTTCTCGGCCTGCTCGATGAGGGTGAGCATGTCACCCATGTCGAGGATCCGGCCCGCCATGCGGTCGGGGTGGAAGGCGTCGAACTCGTCGAGCTTCTCGCCGTTCGAGGCGAACATGATCTGCTTGCCGGTGACGTGCGCGATCGAGAGCGCGGCACCGCCGCGGGCATCGCCGTCGAGCTTGGACAGCACCACGCCGTCGAAGCCGACGCCGTCGCGGAAGGCCTCCGCGGTGTTGACCGCGTCCTGGCCGATCATCGCGTCGACGACGAAGAGGATCTCGTCGGGGCTGACGGCGTCGCGGATGTCCGCGGCCTGCTGCATCAGCTCGGCGTCGATGCCGAGGCGGCCGGCGGTGTCGACGATGACGATGTCGTGCTGCTTGGTACGGGCGTACTCGACGGAGTCCTTGGCCACCTGGACCGGGTCGCCGACGCCGTTGCCGGGCTGGGGCGCGTAGACCGCGACACCGGCGCGCTCGGCGACGACGGAGAGCTGGTTGACGGCGTTGGGGCGCTGGAGGTCGCAGGCGACGAGGAGCGGGGTGTGGCCCTGCCCCTTCAGCCAGAGGCCGAGCTTTCCGGCGAGGGTGGTCTTACCGGCGCCCTGGAGACCGGCCAGCATGATCACGGTGGGCGCGGTCTTCGCGAAGCGCAGCCGGCGGGTCTCGCCGCCGAGGATCGAGACCAGCTCGTCGTTGACGATCTTGAGGACCTGCTGGCCGGGGTTCAGCGCCTTGCTGACCTCCTCGCCACGGGCCCTCTCCTTGACGTTCGCGATGAAGGAGCGGACGACGGGAAGCGCGACGTCGGCCTCGAGGAGGGCGATACGGATTTCCCGCGCCGCAGCGTCGATGTCCTGCTCGGAGAGGCGGCCTTTGCCCCGGAGGGACTTGAAGGTCGCGCTGAGGCGGTCGGAAAGCGTATCGAACACGGTGGTCGCGATTCCTCGGGTCGGGGGCGTGGTGGTCGTCCCCCAGGGTATCGGGCCACGCCGCCTGCCCGGCCCTGCGGGCGTTTTTCCTCTTTCGCCCGGAAGGCCGACGGGGCAATATCGGCCCCGCCGGCGGTTGAGGCGCGGGGGTCCGGGGGCGGAGCCCCCCTGCGGCGGCGCCGCGGGCTACGACAG
>NZ_JBHWBP010000005.1:81565-82237 GCF_042735575.1 Streptomyces sp. NPDC059564
GTTTTTATTCCCGAGCCCCGCCCGTGCGGGGGGGGCACACCCCCGCCCCCGGGGGGTTGGGGGGGGGGGGGGGGGGGGGGCCCCCCCCCCCCCGCGGCGGCGCCGCGGGCTACGACAGGGCGGCCGCCACGGCCGTGGCCAGCGCGGCGGCGTCCGGCGGCGCCAGGGGTTTGCCGTCGGTGTCGACCACGTACAGGGTGTCCACGGCGTTGGCCCCGAGCGTCGAGACATGGGCGCTGCGCACCCGGACCCCGCACGATTCCAGCGCCCGCCCGATCCGGTGCAGCAGCCCGACGGCGTCAGGCGCCCGCACCTCCAGCACGGTGGCCAGCGAGGAGACGTCGGGGACCACCGAAACCCGCGGCGGCGGCGGGACCACCCCGCGCCGCTTCGGGTACGCCGCCTCGCGGTCGGCCAGCTTCGCCGGTACGTCCAGCGACCCGTCCAGCGCCCGGACCAGGTCGGTCCGCAGCCGGGCGGCCTGCGGCAGGGCCCCGTACTCGGCGGCCACCCGCCAGCGCAGCACCAGCGCCTCGCCCAGCCGGTCGGGGAGCTCCAGGAAGCGCAGCTCGGCCGCCCGCACGGTCAGCCGGTGCAGCGCCAGGACCCCGGCCGCCGCCGGGAGCACCCCGGGCTGGTCCGGGACGGCGACGACGAGTTCGACCCCGACGG